>NZ_JBEZIQ010000009.1:0-211664 GCF_040651155.1 Kitasatospora sp. NPDC048545 | reverse complement strand
CCGGATGACAGGGAAACCGTCATGTCCGGTTCGGCGGGAGGCCGCGCGGAAAAGGACCTGCCAGTCAGGCACCTCGCCGCGCGGCCGACCCAACCTCGTGGCTCACCGCCCACCGGCGCCTCGCCCGGGACTACGAGACCAGCCCGGCCCACTCCGAGACCATGGTCCGCTGGGCCGTGATCGGCATCATGGTTCGCCGACTCACCCGAGGCCAACCTGCCACCCGCTCCGGTCCTTGGTGCCCCGCGCCCACATCACCGCGCCATTACTGACTTCGGCTCGCCAGGGTGGGGGGCCGGTTGCGGTCGAGGACCTCCAGGCGGTCGAGGTCGGCTGCGGTGAGGTCGGCCGGGCTGCGCCTGACGTGTGCCCGGCCCCACACCACGGTGGCACATCCGCAGACATAAGCTGAGGTGAATGCCTCTTGCCATCGCATTTATGCTGGAAGCATGGTGTCTGATGCCGTATCAGCCCGGCGGGGTGCCGGGTGGTCGGCCGAGGCGCGCTTCCCGCGCCCGATGGCCGGCGGTGGCCGTGCACGCTGACCGCGCCTTGGTGCGCCGCGCCGGGTCGACGGACCTGATGGTCCGGGGTGATGGCGGCTCGCGTCTGCAGGCCGCCTGGATCTACCTGTACACCGCGCTGGACTTCCTGCTGGGTGCGGCGCTGGTAGGTGCATTTATCGGGCTCGCCCTGAGCACCATGGGGGGCAACACCTGGGTGCTCTTTCTGGTGGGCGGGTGGATCGGTGGGCTGGTGGAGCTCGTCCACCTGGTGGTGCACAGGAAGGGCGTCTTCCGCAACGTCCGGCGGGTCGAGTTCGCCCCCGCCGGAATTCCGCAGGTGCTGCGACTGGTGCGGGCGGGCCGGCCGGGGGAGTGGCTACCGGTGTCCCGGCTGAAGTGCGTGCGGATCGACCAGTTGATCATGGAGCCGTACGAGGGCGATCTGCGGCCGCCCTCCTCCAGCTTCGTCGTCTCCCTCGTCATGGACTACGGCAGGGAGGAAACCTGCGGCTCGGTCGACGGCGAACCCCAGGCGCTGATCGTAGAGCTGGGGGCACTCCTCAGAGCAGCCGGAGTATCGATGGAGCTGGAAACCACGCACCGGACCAGGGCGAAGCCGTCGAACCAGTACCACATCGGCGGCAACCCCAGCTGCTGACCGACGCCCTCGAACGGGCGCCCTCTGTCCACTCCTGGTGCCACGCACATGACCGCCCGTCGGCCACAGGAACAGGCCAATCACCCCGAAGCGCCGAAGTCAGTAACGGCTTGCTGACCTGTAAAGGCTGGCGAGTACCCACTCGTTCGTCGGAGGCTCGGGCCGAGTAAAGACCATGGAGACGTCGGCTTCCGTTCGGATGGCGAACTGGTGGTCGAAGGTCAGGGTATCGTCGCGGCGCCATGCGCAGCCGAGTTGCTCGAGTCGGTTGATGACTGTCTCACGGCTCGGGGCCTGGATCACTGCCCGGTCGGCCACGCCGATGCGAGAGGGTGCTGCGAACCGGCCCTCGACGTCCACCGCGTCGAATCCGAGCAGGCACACCGTCAGGTCAGGATCAACCCACATCTCCAGGCTGCCATCCTTGAAACCGACTGCTCCGCCGGGGCTCGGCGCTGCTAGCGCGGTCAGATCGGTCCCACCACCCAGAAGGAGATCCGCCTCCTCACCGGACATACCGAGTCTGAACGCGCCGATCTCGCCGGTGGCCGCGAAAGAGATCATCGAATCTAGCACGGTGTTCATGGAGAGGAGGCTACCGGCGCAGTCCGCCAGCCCCTCCGTCAGATCTCAAACACGGTCTCAGTGAGTGGGAACACTGTCCGGCGTGTCGCGATCCTGACCGGAGGAGTATTCGACGAATTTGGATCTGGCGACGAGTGCCGATTGGAACGCGGATCCGATAATCGACTGCAGGCGGCTCAATTCGCGGGGGCCCAGGACGGATTTCCGCATCAGGGCTCCCGCAACCGCGAGCCTCACAAGTAGCCGTTGCCACTGCTCCTCGAATTGATCCCGCCATTGCTGTGACGCGCCAGTGAGATTCCAGTGCGTCAAACCGCCCGTCATTATCGCGGCCAAATGGCACATCATTTCTTCCCGATCTTCGAACATGTCGGGCATGAGTTCGTGAACCGTAAGCTTGTCCTGCTCCAACGACGGCAACGCCTTCTCGTCGCTGCGAGTCGTAAAGAGATCCTGCTTGAAGGCGTCAATCTCCATCAGGGCAATTGCTGCGGCAGTGTCGGCCCCCGTGGTCGCACCGGAGGAGTCTGCCAATTCGACATTTCGAACAGTCTCTCGCGGCACGCCTCCGGACATGACACACGAGGTGCGGGCGACTTCCGGGTCGACCTGGCTGTCTCTGCGCCTGATCATCTCAACCGCCGCGGTTGACGAAAAAACTGCCAATGGGATGACCTGATTGAAGGAGCTGCTGAATTCGTTCCGGACCTTGATGGATCCGAGATCCAGAGACCTCGCAGCTTCTTCTGAGAGCGATACCATGAAGCACACGCCCGGGATCTCGAATATTCCCTTGATATACCGCAGCAGCTCGGCAACGTCGCTTGCATCGCTCATCTTGTCCAGTTCGTCGATGCAAATGACGAGGTCGCCGACGGCCTCGCCGACCGCATAGGCAAAATTGCGGAAGTTATGGACGAGGCCACTCAGCGTGGACGGACGCTCGACGAGCTCCCTGGCCGATGCGCGCTTAAACCTGGCGGCCACGCCCCAGAGTCCTGCGTCGGCGCCTGCCTCGGAGGACTCCTTCAGGCTCGTCACGTACCTCACCTGAATCCGCATCTCTTCAGATTGCGCGCGGACGCGCCCCAGGGCACCTCTGGATTCTCTTCGAAGCTGGGTGGCGCGTACGAAGAGCCATACGGCCACACCGGCTGGAAGCAGGGCTACGAAGATTCCATTGCTGCGGATGTCCAGCCATTCTATATTGGAGAAGAAGGTGCCATTGATGTTGAGTGCGACGAGCGCCAGGTACAGAAGAAACGCGCCGGCCGCTGCCAGCCTGGTGATTCTTTGGCGCACGAGACGCGTCGGTCGCCCAGTATGCCGGTCGTACCAGTTGTCGAAGGACAATGCGAGATTTTCCGTGATGGATGCCATAAATGCAACGGGATCGTAGTCGCTCTGGCTCGGAAAATGAATCCCGAGTCCGCCCCGGTCTTCCGCCCAGGCCGACGCCCGGAACATCATCCATGTCTTTCCCGAGCCGCGGGGGCCCGAGAGTCCGTAGCTGCCACCTCCGCCTTTTTCGAGGATCCCAGTCAGGCGCCGCCAGGCCGCATGTTCAATGAAATACCGTTTACCAAAGGCAGTGAGAACACTTCTCTCGGCGTCCCGCATTTCAATTTGTGCGTCAATATCGGCCGAAATGCTGGGCTGTCCTGCCGCTCCCGACGGATTTCGAACCGGCATATCGCCTCCCTGCGAGATCTGAACGCGTGCAGGAACAGGTACTTGGCGGCGCCGCGAGCCCGGCGGGGCGGCCTACGGGCAGCGAAGGTCGATTGAAGACAAGCGCGGAGGGTCGGGGGGACTATTTCGCGCTCGCAGCTCCGCTTCCACAGACTGGCCCACCATGTCCATGTTGCGTCCGCACCGCGAGGCACTGCAACAGCTGTCCGGTCCTTGTCCTGGCGACGAGGGGCAGCCCGCCGCGGTCGGACAGGACGCGCGGCTCGGACCCGGGCTTTCCCCGGTCGACGGGGCTGGACCGGTATGGAGACCGCGCTTCTCGCGCGGTCGCGCACCGAGTCGATGATCACTCGCGACACATCGAGCACCTCGGCCGCGACCAAGTGCTCCAGTACCGCGCCGCGGCCCCACAGCCCGTCCCTGCGTTCTCGCAAAGGAGCGTGTCACGGCCGGTGGATGCGCCGGGCCGGATCGGTTCTCTGGTGGTGCTTGTCGCGCAACCCACGGTGCACTTCGGATCGCTCGCCCAGATCACTCCGCCCATGCCGTGACGAATCGGGGGGACCGATACGACATTGACGGGACAGGTCTTGGAGCTGGTTATGCGCAGGGGTGTCCTGGGAGCCACAGGCGGTATGCCTTCACGGGCAAGTGCTCGCACGGGCAACGCCTTCTGTTCGTCGCACGGTCTGCTCCGGGAAGACCGGGTGGGCGTTGCTGGCGTACGGGAGCCGGCGAATAGGGTGGGGGCGGATGGTGTCGGCGCCCGAGTATGGAGATCTGCATGAGTTCGACCGCTGTTCCTGACGGCATTCTTCCGGTCGGGGTCATCGGCCTCGGTGACATCGCGCAGAAGGCGTATCTGCCGGTGCTCACCGCGCTGCCCGGGCTCGACCTGCGGTTGATGACCCGGGACGTGGCCAAGCTGGACCGCATCGGCGACGCTCACCGGATCGCGCCGGAGGACCGGTTCACCGATCTCGGTGCGCTGGTCGGGAGTGGGATCCGGGCGGCGTTCGTGCATGCCGCGACGAGTCAGCACGTGCCGATCGTGGAGCAGTTGCTGACGGCGGGCATCGATGTGTACGTGGACAAGCCGTTGGACTACACCGTGGACGGTGCCCGCCGCCTGGTCGATCTGGCCGACCGGACGGGCCGTTCGCTGATGGTGGGCTTCAACCGGCGTTTCGCGCCCGGCTACGTGCAGGCGAAGGAGCGTCCGCGTGACCTGATCGTGCTGCAGAAGAACCGTGAGGGTCTGCCGGAGGCTGCGCGGTCGATGGTCTTCGACGACTTCATCCACGTGGTGGATGTGCTCCGGTTCCTGGTGCCGGGGGAGGTCGAGCACGTCGATGTCCGCTCGCGGGTGCGCGACGGCCTGGTCGAGCACGTCGTGCTGACCCTCGCCGGCGAGGGGTTCACGGCGCTGGGCATCATGAACCGGCTGTCCGGTTCGACGGAGGAGGTGCTGGAGGTGTCCGGCGGCGATTCCAAGCGTGAGGTCCACAACCTCTCCGAGGTGGTCGACCACCGGGGCCAGCCGACCGTCCGGCGCCGGGGAGACTGGGTGCCGGTGGCCCGGCAGCGCGGCATCGAGCAGGCCGTCGTCACGTTCCTGGATGCCGTGCGCACCGGCAAGACGCTCGACGCGCACGATGCGCTGCGCACCCACGAGCTGTGTGAGCTGATCGTGGAGCGCATCGAGGCTGTCTGACGGTCCGGCGCATCGGACGTCGTGGTCGGTCGAGCACCGGGGTCGGCCGACCGTCCCGTGCCGGTGGGCGACTGGGTGCCCGTCGCCCGCCGGCGTGGTGCCGTGCAGCGCGTGCTCACGTTCCTGGACGCCGTGCGCACCGGCAGGACCCTCGACACGCACGACGCGCTGCGCGGCCGCGAGCCGTGCGGGCCGGTCGCGGAGGGGGCCGGGGGTTTCTGGGAGCCCGCTGGGAGCGGGCTGTGAGCAGCCTGGTCTGACCGTGAGTCAAGTCACCTGGGGGGAACCGACAGTTCACCGACGGGGTCTTGTCGGGGCTTTTTCTACGCGCGTATCTTGAGGGGCGCCGCGGGGGGCGGGTGTCCGTCCCCTGCTTCCTCTACGCGAGTAGCGTGCGTTCGAAGCGCGCCTCCGCCCGGACCGCCGTGCCACGACCGTGCCGCACGACGGAGCTAGGAGTCCTGCCCCGGTGACCACCGCCCCCGCCTCCCGCCCGCACAGAACCCTGCTGCGCGCCGCCCTGATCCCGGCCTCGCTGGCCGCCTCGCTGGTGCTCGTCCCGCTCCCGGTGGCCAACGCCGCCGGCGCGGCCACCCCCGCCCCGACCGAGGCCGGCCCGCTGCGGATCCACGACGTCCAGGGCGCCACCCGGATATCCCCGCAGGCCGGCAAGCCCGTCACCGGCGTGCCCGGCATCGTCACCGGCGTGCGTGCGTACGGCAGTTCCAAGGGCTTCTGGATCCAGGACCCGAACCCGGACGCGGACCCGGCCACCAGCGAGGGCATCTTCGTCTTCACCGGCGGCAACCCGACCGTCAAGGTCGGCGACTCCGTGCTGGTCAGCGGCAAGGTCACCGAGTACTACCCGAGCTACTCCGGCGGCTCGCAGTCCGTCACCGAGATCTCCGCCCCGGCTGTCACGGTCGTCTCCTCCGGCAACCCGCTGCCCGCCCCGGTCGTCGTCGACACCCGCAACATCCCCGGCACCTACAGCCCGGCGGCCGGCGCGGACGGCTCCATCGACGGCGTGACGCTGAACCCGGAGAAGTACGCCCTGGACTTCTACGAGTCCCTGGAGGGCATGCTCGTCCAGGTCAAGGACGTCCGGGTGATCCAGGCGACCGACAAGTACAACGAGCTGTGGGTCGCCGCGGACCGCCAGGACCAGCGCAGCAAGCGCGGCGGCGTCCTGTACGAGTCCTACCGCGAGCCCAACGTCGGCCGTCTGATGATCCAGCAGCAGGCCGCGGTCTCCCAGCAGCCCTTCCCGGTGGCCAACGTCGGCGACGAGCTGACCGGCACCACCACCGGCCCGCTGGACTACAACAACTTCGGCGGCTACACGCTCGTCGCCGGCACCGTGGGCACCCTGAAGGACAACCACCTCCAGCGCGAGGTCACCGCCCAGCCGACCGACCGCGAACTCACCCTCGCCACCTACAACGTGGAGAACCTGGCGCCGAACAACCCGGACGCCAAGTTCGCCGAGCTCGCCCAGGGCGTCGTCACCAACCTGCGCTCGCCCGACGTTGTCGCCCTGGAGGAGATCCAGGACAACAACGGTTCCAAGAGCGACGGCACCGTGGACGCGAGCCGGACCGTGGCCAAGTTCGTCGCCGCGATCAAGGCGGCCGGCGGCCCGGCCTACGACTGGCGATCGATCGACCCGCAGGACGGCAAGGACGGCGGCGAGCCCGGCGGCAACATCCGCCAGGTCTTCCTGTTCAACCCGCAACGGGTCTCCTTCACCGACATCGCGGGCGGCGACTCCACCACCGCCGTCGGCGTCACCGGCACCGGCGCCGCCACCGCGCTGACCGCCTCGCCCGGCCGGATCGCGCCGAACGACGACGCCTGGACCAACAGCCGCAAGCCGCTGGTCGGCCAGTTCGTCTTCCGCGGCCAGAAGGTCTTCGTGATCGCCAACCACTTCAACAGCAAGGGCGGCGACCAGGGCATCGACAGCCGCTTCCAGCAGCCGACCCGCAGCTCCGAGGTGCAGCGGGTCAAGCAGGCCACCGTCGAGCAGGCCTTCGTCGCGCAGCTGCTGGCCGCCGACAAGGAAGCCAGGGTCGTCTCCCTCGGCGACTTCAACGACTACCAGTTCTCGCCCGCGCTGGCCGCGCTCACCAAGGGCGGCGTGCTGCGCGACCTGGTGAACGAGCTGCCCGAGACCGAGCAGTACTCCTACGTCTACCAGGGCAACTCGCAGGTGCTGGACCACATCCTGGTCAGCCCCGAGGTCGGCTACGCCAAGTACGACGTGGTGCACATCAACTCCGAGTTCGCCCAGCAGGCGAGCGACCACGACCCGCAGGTGGTCCGCATCAAGCCGTGACGCCGGTCCGCCCCTGGCGCTGACCGCGGGCCCTGACCCGGGGCCTTGACCTGGGGCCTTGACCGCGGGCCTCGGCCCAGGCCCGCGGTCAAGGCCCGGGCTCCGGCTATCCTGCCTCCGCCACCGGTGATCACCGGTGGCGGAGGCAGCGTCCTGTGACGCGCAGTGTGACGGGGGAGAGCGTGACGTACCGGATCGAGCGGATCGGCCGTGACGACTGGCAGCGGCTGCGGACGGTGCGCCTTGCCCAACTCCTCGACACGCCCATGGCGTTCGGCGAGATCCACGCCGAGGCCAGCCGCCTCGGCGAAGGCACGTGGCGGGCCCGGACGGACTGGGTCAACGAGCCCGGCAGGGTCGGCCTGGTCGCGGTGGACGCCGACGGGGAGTGGGTCGCCACCATGCTGTCCGTCCCGAGCAAGGACCACGCCGACGCCGTCGAGCTGATCGGCGTCTGGGTGGACCCGGAGCACCGCGGCCGCGAACGCGGCGTCGCGGACGCCATGCTGGACGCGGTCCTCGCCTGGGCCCGCGGTGAGGGCGCCGCGCGGATGCTGCTCGGGGTCCACGAGGCGAACCCCCGCGCAGCCGCCTTCTACCTGCGGCGCGGGTTCGCGTACACCGGGGGCGAGACGCCGTACGTGCTGGACACCTCGGCGCGGATCCTGGAGATGGCCCTCCCACTGGGGTGACGCCCCTGGCGGAAGAACCCACCGCGGACGGGCCCACCGCGGAGAGGTCCCCGACGGGAGGGCCCCTGCGGGACCGCCCCCGACGGCCGAGCTCAGCCGCCGACGTACTCCGCCAGGGCCTCGCCCGTCGGCGTGGAGCGGGCCGCGACCAGGTCGGCCGGGGTGCCCTCGAAGACCACCCGCCCGCCGTCGTGGCCGGCGCCCGGGCCCAGGTCGATGATCCAGTCGGCGTGCGCCATGACCGCCGGGTGGTGCTCGATCACGATGACGGACTTGCCGGACTCGACCAGCCGGTCCAGCAGCCCGAGCAACTGCTCGACGTCGGCCAGGTGCAGGCCGGTGGTCGGCTCGTCGAGGACGTAGACGCCGCCCTTGTCCGCCATGTGGGTGGCCAGCTTGAGCCGCTGCCGCTCGCCGCCGGAGAGCGTGGTGAGTGGCTGACCGAGGCTGATGTAGCCGAGGCCGACGTCCGCCAGCCGCTCCAGGATCCGGTGGGCGGCGGGCAGCCGGGCCTCGCCCTCGCCGAAGAACTCCTGGGCCTCGGTCACCGGCATCGCCAGCACCTCGGCGATGTCCCGGCCGCCGAGGCGGTACTCCAGCACGGCGGGCTGGTAGCGCTTGCCCTCGCAGTCCTCGCAGGTGGTGGCCACTCCGGCCATCATCGCCAGGTCGGTGTAGACCACCCCGGCGCCGTTGCAGGTCGGGCAGGCGCCCTCGGAGTTGGCGCTGAACAGGGCCGGCTTGACGCCGTTGGCCTTGGCGAAGGCCTTGCGGACCGGTTCCAGCAGTCCGGTGTAGGTGGCCGGGTTGCTGCGGCGCGAGCCGCGGATCGCGCCCTGGTCGACCGAGACCACGCCCTCGTGGACGGGGATCGAGCCGTGGATCAGCGAGCTCTTTCCGGAGCCGGCGACCCCGGTCACCACGGTGAGTACCCCGAGCGGGACGTCCACGTCCACGTCCCGCAGGTTGTGGGTGTCCGCGCCCCGGATCTCCAGCTGCCCGGTGGGCTTGCGCACGCTCTCCCGCAGCGGCGCCCGGTCCGCCAGGTGCCGGCCGGTGACCGTGCCGCTGTCCCGCAGCCCGTCCACGCCACCCTCGTAGCAGACCGAGCCGCCCGCCGCACCGGCGCCGGGGCCGAGGTCGACCACGTGGTCCGCGATCGCGATGGTCTGCGGCTTGTGCTCGACCACCAGCACGGTGTTGCCCTTGTCGCGCAGGCGCAGCAGCAGCTTGTTCATCCGGTCGATGTCGTGCGGGTGCAGGCCGGTGGTGGGCTCGTCGAAGACGTACGTGGTGTCGGTGAGCGAGGAGCCGAGGTGACGGATCATCTTGACCCGTTGTGCCTCGCCGCCGGAGAGCGTGCCGGACGGGCGGTCCAGCGAGAGGTAGCCGAGGCCGATCTCCACGAAGGAGTCGAGGGTCTCCCGCAGGGTGGTGAGCAGCGGCGTCACCGAGGGCTCGTCGAGTCCGCGGACCCACGCGGTGAGGTCGCTGATCTGCATCGCGCAGGCGTCGGCGATGCTGGTCCCGGCGATCCTGGAGGAGCGGGCGGCCTCGCTGAGCCGGGTGCCGCCGCAGTCGGGGCAGGCGGTGAAGGTGACGGCACGCTCGACGAAGGCGCGGATGTGCGGCTGCAGCGCGTCCTTGTCCTTGGAGAGCATCGACTTCTGGATCTTGGGGATCAGGCCCTCGTAGGTGAGGTTGACGCCGTTGACCTTGACCTTGGTCGGCTCCCGGTACAGGAAGTCCTGCAGTTCCTTCCTGGTGTACTTGCGGATCGGCTTGTCCGGGTCGAGGAAGCCCGAGTTGGCGTAGATGCCGACCGTCCACCAGCTGTCGGTCTTCCAGCCGGGGATGGTGATCGCGCCCTCGGCGATCGACTTGCCGTCGTCGTACAGCTGGGTGAGGTCGATGTCGGAGACACTGCCCCGGCCCTCGCAGCGCGGGCACATGCCGCCGGTGATGCTGAAGCTGCGCCGCTCCTTGACGGTCTTGCCGGCGCGCTCGACGGTCACCGCGCCCGCCCCGCTGATCGAGGGGACGTTGAAGGAGAAGGCCTTCGGCGAACCGATGTGCGGCGTGCCGAGGCGGCTGAACAGGATGCGCAGCATCGCGTTGGCGTCGGTGGCGGTGCCGACGGTGGAGCGCGGGTCGGCGCCCATCCGCTGCTGGTCCACGATGATCGCGGTGGTCAGGCCCTCCAGGACGTCCACCTCGGGGCGGGCCAGCGTGGGCATGAAGCCCTGGACGAAGGCGCTGTAGGTCTCGTTGATCAGCCGCTGGGACTCGGCGGCGATGGTGTCGAAGACCAGTGAACTCTTGCCCGAACCGGACACGCCGGTGAACACCGTCAGCCGGCGCTTGGGGATGTCGACGCTGACGTCCTTGAGGTTGTTCTCGCGCGCGCCGTGGACGCGGATCAGGTCGTGGGTGTCGGCGGCGTGCGGCGCGGGGTGCGCGTCCGTCCTCTTGGGCATGGTCGTCGTCTCTCCCTGTCGATCGGGCGGGCCCGACCCCGTGGTCACGGTCGGCGGTGAACCCCCTCGATCCAACCAGAATCGAGGGGGTCCGGTCCGGTCCGGCCGGTGCCGTGGGGTCGGGCCCGTCGGGTGCGGGTGCCGGGGGGTTTCCGTGTTCGGCCACCGGGGCGGCCTACGGCTGCCCGGCCGGCCTGGCGGCTGGTTCAGCGCACCTCGTTGAAGCGGATCAGGTTGCCCGCCGGGTCGCGGAACGCGCAGTCACGCGCACCCCACTGCTGCTCGGCCGGCTCCTGCACCAGCTCGGCGCCGCCGGACTTCAGCCGGTCGAAGACGCCGTCCAGGTCCGCGGTTCCGAGGACGAGCCGGGCGTAGGTGCCCTTCGCCATCATCTCGGTGATGGTCCGCCGCTCCTCCTCGGTGATGCCCGGGTCGATCGCCGGCGGCTCCAGCACGAGCGAGACGCCCGGCTGGTCGGCGGGGCCGACGGTGATCCAGCGCATCGCGCCGCCGCCGACGTCCTTGCGGACCTCGAAGCCGAGCAGGTCGCGGTAGAAAGCGAGGGAGGCCTCGGGGTCGGTGTGCGGGAGGAAGGTCCAGTGAATGGTGATGTCGCTCATGACCGCAACGCTAGGCGGGGGCCCGGGCCGGGGGCTTCTCGAAAACTGATCGGTCCGCCCCGCGCGGTCCGCCTCGTCCGCTCCCCGTCCGTCCGGTCCCCGCCCTGCCCGGTCCCCGCCCTGCCCGGTCCCCGACGCATCGGGCTCCGGGAACCTCCTCCTAGCAGTCGGGGATGGTGGTGCCGTTGTTGTCCTTGGCGGTGTCGTTGCCCCAGCGGGAGAGGTTGTAGGCGGAGACCCATTGGCCGGCCGGGCCGATGTCGGGGTCGGTCTTCAGCCACGGCAACCGGCAACTCGGGACGGCCCGTTGACGGTCGCCGTGGGGGTGGGTGCGGCGTACGGGACGGCCCCGGTGTCCGCACCAGGTCGGACCTGGGGAACACCGGGGCCGCGCACGCCTGTTGCTGTTGCCGGGTCAGCAGTACATGTCCGAACCGTTGGTCTGGGCCCCGCCCCCCGAGAAGTTCCACTTCGGGGTGAACCCGATCGAGCAGCCGTTGAACTGGACCTGGCCCATGTAGTTGCGGTCGCCGCTGGGGTAGGAGTAGATCGAGAGCATGCCCGAGTCCCACCAGGCGGTCCCGTCGAAGACGACCGTCGGACTGGACGGGCCGGAGGCGTGGGAGCCGCCGCCGCTGAGGTAGCTGTAGTTGTAGACGTCGATCTGACCCTGCTTGCGGGTCCAGTTCGTGTTGGTGATGTGGGCCTCGGTGTAGGCCTGGGCGGTGCACGAGTTCCACGCGAGGTAGAACCCGCCCACCGTGTGGCCCCCGCTCCAGATGGAGTGGCCCGGGCCGAGCTGGGACAGCCCGCACGCGTGCGCGGCGGTCGCGGGGCCCGCCAAGGCGAAGGTCAGGCCGCCCGTGGCGACGGCGAGCGCGGTGGCGCCGGCGCGGATCCGGGTGCGGAGCTTCATGGATGTCCCCCCGTGGGTGTCGAAGGATTCTCGCCGGAACAGTGCCACAGGGGTGGGGCCCGGTCCAGATATCACGTTCTCCGGTATGTCAAAATTCCGGCAAACCCCGCGGGCATTCGGCCGTCGAGGCGGGTTTGTCGTCCGAATTCCCCATTCTGTCGGATCGGGTCGGCGTTGCCGGATTACTGCGGATTTCGCGGACGCAGGCCGTTGAATCCGCAACGGGCGAATGTTGCGGAATCAATCTGTCCGGAATTGAGATCCGGAGCCGCAGCGGCCTGCTCCGGTCGGCTCCGCAGGTCCGGGGAGGGTGCCACGGCAGGCCGCAGTGATCCTTCGTCCGCCCAAGTGGTCGTACGGAATCCGGACAGTGCTCGGCGGACATCAGGGGTCGGGTGAAAGGGGCGTCGAACGTCCGGTGGGGCCGATGTCTGCGCGACTGGTCCGCGCCTTTCGGGATCATCGGCGATCGGCCACCGTGAGAATCGATCGATCGATCGGCCGGGTCGGATGCGGGTATTCCGGCACCGCTGAACGGGTCGAATCCTCGTGGTTGCCGTCGCGTCGGGTGCGCGACCGGGGTCGGCTTTTCGGGCGTCGTGGCCTGGAGGGGCGTCGTGGCCTGGAGGGGCGTCGTGACCTGCCGGGGCGTCGTGACCCGTCGGCGACCGGGCGGGCCGAGGCCTCGCGCCGGCCGTCGCCGGCTCGGGCTGCGCCTCGGCGTGCCCGGTGCGGGCGGTGGAGGCGTACGTGGCGTGCCCGATGGGGGTGGTGACGGAAAACAAGCAGGCATGATTGCTTTTTTCTATCGGCGGTGCCACGCTGCTGCCCGACGGCGCTCGTGTGGGAGCGTCGCCAACTCACCGGCAGGGGAGGCGCTTTGGTGCGCGAGCGCGCGGTACTGCGGATCGGGAACGCCTCGGGGTTCTACGGGGACCGGTTCGCCGCGGTGCGGGAGATGCTGACCGGCGGGCCGCTGGACGTGCTCACCGGGGACTACCTGGCCGAACTGACCATGCTCATCCTGGCGCGGGACCGGATCAAGGACCCGTCGCGCGGGTACGCCCGGACCTTCCTGCGGCAGATGGAGGAGTGCCTCGGTCTGGCGCGTGAGCGCGGGGTGGCGATCGTGGTGAACGCGGGCGGTCTCAACCCGGCGCGGCTGGCGGAGGAACTGCGCGGGTTGGCGCGGCGGTTGGGTGTCGAGGCGGCGGTGGCGCACGTCGAGGGGGACGATCTGCTGCCCCGTCGGGTGGAACTCGGCCTGCCGGATGGGCTGTTGGCGGCCAACGCCTATCTCGGCGGGTTCGGCATCGCGGCCTGTCTGCGGGCGGGCGCCGACGTGGTGGTCACCGGGCGGGTGACGGACGCGGCGTTGGTCGTCGGGCCGGGGATCGCGCACTTCGGTTGGGATCCGACGGAGTCGGACGCGCTGGCCGGGGCGGTGGTCGCCGGGCACGTGCTGGAGTGCGGGGCGCAGGCGACCGGCGGCAACTACGCGTTCTTCCGCGAGCACGACGTGACCCGTCCCGGCTTCCCGATCGCCGAACTGCACGCCGACGGTTCCAGCGTGATCACCAAACATCCGGGCACCGGCGGCGCCGTCACCATCGGCACCGTCACCGCCCAACTCCTGTACGAGACAGGCGGATCGCACTACCTGGGTCCGGACGTGACGGCCCGGCTGGACACCGTCCGGCTCGCCGAGGAGGGACCGGACCGGGTCCGGATCGACGGAGTCAGGGGAGAGGCGCCGCCGGCCACGCTGAAGGTCGGACTCAATGCGCTCGGCGGCCACCACAACGAGGTGGTGTTCGTCCTCACCGGCCTGGACATCGAGGCCAAGGCCGCGCTGGTGCAACGGCAGTTCGCCGAGGCCCTGCCGCCCGAGGCGCGGCCGGCCGAGCTGCGCTGGACGCTCGCCCGGACGGACCATCAGGATGCCCCGACGGAGGAGGCCGCCTCCGCCCTCCTGCGGCTGACCGCCCGCGATCCGGACCCGGCCAAGGTCGGGCGTGAACTGGGCAAGGCAGCCGTCGAGTTGGGATTGGCCGGGTATCCCGGGTTCCATCTGACGGCCCCGCCCGGGCCGGGTGCGCCGTACGGGGTCTTCACCGCCTCGTACGTCGACGCCAAGGTGGTGGAGCACACCGCCGTGCTGCCGGACGGCCGCCGGATCGCCGTTCCGCCCGCGCCGCTCACCGGCAGGTCTGCCGATGTCGAGCAGCAGACGCCGGAGCCGCTGCCGCCCGGCCCGACCCGGCGGGTGCCGCTGGGTCTGGTGGCCGGCGCCCGCAGCGGTGACAAGGGCGGCGACGCCAACCTGGGCGTCTGGGCGCGCACCGAGGACGGCTGGCGTTGGCTGGCGCACACCCTCACCGTGGACCGGATCAGGGAACTCCTACCGGAGACCGCCGAGTTGGCCGTCACCCGGCACCTCTTCCCGAACCTGCGCGCGGTCAACTTCGTGCTCACCGGCCTGCTCGGGGAGGGCGTCGCCGCCCGGCACCGCTTCGACCCGCAGGCCAAGGCCCTCGGCGAGTGGCTGCGTTCGCGCCGGCTGGACGTCCCGACGGCGTTGCTCGACCGTCCGGAGCCTGCGCCGCTCGACCGTCCGGAGGCCGCGCCGCCGGACGCCCCGAACCCGCTCCCCGACAGCCCGGAGAGGCCGCTGTGACCGTCCTTCCCACCCGCGTCGACCCGGCCGGGCCCGAGTACGCCGAGCACCGCGCGGCGATGCTCGCCAAGCTGGCCGACCTGGACGCCGAGCACGCCAAGGCGCTGGCCGGCGGCGGCCCCAGGTACCTGGAGCGCCACCGGGGCCGCGGCAAACTGCCGGCCCGCGAGCGGATCGAGCTGCTGATCGACCAGGACTCGCCGTTCCTGGAGCTGTCGCCGCTGGCCGCCTGGGGCAGCGACTACCCGGTCGGCGCGGCGCTGGTCACCGGCATCGGGGTGATCGAGGGCGTGGAGTGCGTGATCACCGCCAACGACCCGACGGTGCGCGGCGGTGCCAGCAATCCGTGGACGCTGCGCAAGGCGCTGCGGGCCAACGAGATCGCGCTGCACAACCGTCTGCCGCTGGTGAACCTGGTCGAGTCCGGCGGCGCGGACCTGCCCAGCCAGAAGGAGATCTTCATCCCCGGCGGTGCCCTGTTCCGCGACCTCACCCGGCTGTCCGCCGCCGGGATCCCGACCGTGGCCGTGGTGTTCGGCAACTCGACGGCCGGTGGCGCCTACGTCCCCGGCATGTCGGACCACACCGTGCTGGTGAAGGAGCGCGCCAAGGTGTTCCTCGGCGGTCCGCCGCTGGTGAAGATGGCGACCGGGGAGGAGGCCGACGACGAGTCGCTGGGCGGCGCCGAGATGCACGCCCGCACCTCCGGCCTGGCCGACCACGTAGCGGTGGACGAGGCGGACGCGCTGCGGCTGGCCCGCCGGATCGTCGCCCGGCTCGACCACCGCAAGCCGGGGCCGGGCCCCGATCCGCTCGCCGAGCCGCCGCGGTTCGACGAGGAGGAGCTGCTGGGCATCGTCCCCGGTGACCTCAAGGTGCCCTTCGACCCGCGCGAGGTGATCGCCCGGCTGGTCGACGGCTCCGACTTCGACGAGTTCAAGCCGCTCTACGGCGCGAGCCTGGCCACCGGCTGGGCCCGTCTGCACGGCTACCCGGTCGGCATCCTGGCCAACGCCCAGGGCGTGCTGTTCAGCGCCGAGTCCCAGAAGGCCGCCCAGTTCATCCAGTTGGCGAACCAGCGGAACACCCCGCTGCTGTTCCTGCACAACACGACCGGCTACATGGTCGGCAAGGACTACGAACAGGGCGGCATCATCAAGCACGGCGCGATGATGATCAACGCCGTCGCCAACTCCACCGTCCCGCACCTGTCCGTCCTGATGGGCGCCTCCTACGGCGCCGGCCACTACGGCATGTGCGGCCGGGCCTACGAGCCGCGCTTCCTGTTCTCGTGGCCGAGCGCCAAGTCCGCGGTGATGGGCCCGCAGCAGCTCGCCGGGGTGCTCTCGATCGTCGCCCGGCAGTCGGCGGCGGCGAAGGGCACGCCGTACGACGAGGACGCGGACGCGGCGATCCGGGCGATGGTCGAGCAGCAGATCGAGGCCGAGTCACTGCCCGTGTTCCTGTCCGGCCGCCTCTACGACGACGGTGTGATCGATCCGCGCGACACCCGCACGGTGCTCGGCCTGTGCCTGTCCGCGATCCACAACGCGCCGGTCGAGGGCACGCGCGGCTACGGCGTCTTCCGAATGTGAGCGAGCCCCTGTGACGGAGCCACGAATGACTTCCACGACATCGATCGGCAACCTGCTGGTCGCCAACCGGGGCGAGATCGCCCGCCGGGTCTTCCGCACCTGCCGGGAGCTCGGCATCGCGACCACCGCCGTCCACTCCGACCCGGACGCCGACGCCCCGCACGTGCGCGAGGCCGACGCGGCCGTCCGGCTGCCCGGCGCCACGCCCGCCGACACCTACCTGCGGGCCGATCTGATCGTCCGCGCCGCGCTGGCGGCCGGGGCCGACGCCGTCCACCCGGGCTACGGATTCCTCTCCGAGGACGCCGGGTTCGCGCAGGCCGTCCTGGACGCGGGCCTGGTCTGGGTCGGGCCGCCACCGGCCGCGATCGCCGCGATGGGCTCCAAGACGGCCGCCAAGCGGCTGATGGCCGCCGCCGGGGTGCCCGTCCTCGACGCGCTCGCCGAACCGACCGAGGCCGACCTGCCGGTCCTGGTGAAGGCCGCGGCGGGCGGTGGCGGCCGCGGCATGCGGGTGGTGCGCAGCCTCGCGGACCTGCCCGGCGAGCTGGCGGCCGCCCGCGCGGAGGCCGCCAAGGCCTTCGGCTCGGACGAGGTGTTCTGCGAGCGCTACCTGCCGGCCGGGCGGCACGTCGAGGTCCAGTTGCTGGCCGACGCGCACGGCACGGTCCACGCGGTCGGCGACCGTGACTGCTCGCTGCAGCGGCGGCACCAGAAGGTGATCGAGGAGGCGCCCGCCCCCGGCCTGCCGGAGGAGGTCCGGGCCGCGTTGCACGCGGCCGCGGTGAACGCCGCCCGGGCGATCGGCTACGTCGGCGCCGGCACCGCGGAGTTCCTGCTCGCCGAGGACGGCCGGTTCTGGTTCCTGGAGATGAACACCCGGCTGCAGGTCGAGCACCCGGTCACCGAGGCGGTCACCGGGCTGGACCTGGTGGCCCTTCAGCTCGCCGTCGCAGAAGGGGAGGAGCTGCCCCGGGAGGCCCCCGTCAGCCGTGGCCACGCGATCGAGGCGCGGCTCTACGCCGAGGACCCCGTCAAGGACTGGCAGCCCGCCACCGGCACCCTGCACCGGCTCGAACTCACCGTGCCGTACCAGGAGTTCACCGGAACCGGCGGGCGGACCGACTCCGGGGTCCGGCTGGACTCCGGGGTCGAGTCCGGCAGCGAGGTCACCCCGCACTACGACGCGATGCTCGCCAAGGTGATCGCCTGGGCGCCGACCCGTGCGGCGGCCGCCCGCCGGCTTGCCGACACGCTGGCCCGGGCCCGGATCCACGGGCCCGCCACCAACCGGGAGTCGCTGGTCCGCGCGCTGCGCCACCCGGCGTTCCTGGGCGGACGGCTGCACACCGGGTTCCTGGCCGAGTACGTTGCCGACCTGACCGCCCCGGACGGCAAGGGCGCCGAGCGCGCCGCGCTGGCGGCGGCCCTCGCCGATGCCGCGGCCCGGCGCACCGCGTTCCCCTCCGGCTGGCGCAACCTGCCCGCGCAGCCGCAGCTCAAGCGCTACCGGGCGGACGACGGCGCCGAGTTCGAGGTCCGCTACCGCTTCACCCGGGCCGGTCTGCAGGCCGAGGACCACCCGGACGTCGAGCTGGTCGAGGCCACCGCGGACCGGGTGGTGCTGCGTGAGGGCGAGCTGCGGCGCACCTACCTGGTCGCCCGCCACGGTGACCGGGTGCACGTCGACACCCCGGCCGGCGGCGCCGCGCTCACCGCCCTGCCGCGCTTCCCGGACCCCACCGTCCGCACCGACCCCGGCGCCCTGCTCGCCCCGATGCCCGGCACCGTCGTGCGCACCACCGCCGCCGTCGGGGACACCGTCACGGCCGGGCAGCCGCTGCTGGTGCTGGAGGCGATGAAGATGGAGCACCGGGTGACCGCTCCCGCCGACGGCGTCCTCGTGGAACTGCGCGCCACCCCGGGCCGACAGGTCGAGCTCGGCGCCCTGCTGGCCGTCGTCCAGGCCGTCGCCGCGTCCCCCGAAACGTCCCCCGGAACGTCCCCCGGAACGTCCCCCGGAACGTCCCCCCGCACGTCCCCCCGAGAGGCCTGAGGAAGGACCCACCGCATGTCCGCCATCGGCAGTCAACTCCTGGAAACCCCCGAACGCCGGGCCCTGCGCCAGGCCGTCGGCGACCTCGGCCGCCGCTACGGCTCCGCCTACTACCTCGCCAAGGCCCGGGCCGGCGAACCCGCCGACGAGCTGTGGGCGGAGGCCGGCAAGGCCGGCTACCTCGGCGTCAACCTGCCCGCCGAGTACGGCGGCGGAGGCGGCGGCATCACCGACCTCGCCATCGTCCTGGAGGAACTCGGCACCGCCGGCTGCCCGTTGCTGCTGCTGATCGTCTCCCCGGCGATCTGCGGCACCGTGATAGCCCGCTACGGCACCGAGGAGCAGAAGCGGCAGTGGCTGCCGGGCCTGGCCGACGGCAGCCGCAGGATGGCCTTCGGCATCACCGAGCCGGACGCCGGTTCCAACTCGCACCGGATCTCCACCGTCGCCCGCCGGGACGGTGAGGACTGGCTGCTCACCGGCCGCAAGGTGTTCGTCTCCGGCATCGACCACTGCGACGCCGTCCTGTTCGTGGCCCGCACGGAGGACGCACGCACCGGCAAGCTCAAGCCCTGTCTGTTCGTCGTCCCGCGTGACACCCCCGGCTTCGAGTACCGGGCGATCCCGATGGAACTCGTCGCGCCGGAGAAGCAGTTCCAGGTCTTCCTGGACGACGTCCGGCTGCCCGCCGACGCCCTGGTCGGCGACGAGAACGCGGGCCTGCTGCAGCTCTTCGCCGGGCTCAACCCCGAGCGGATCCTCACCGCCGCGTTCTCGCTCGGCCTGGCCCGGCAGGCCCTCGGCAAGGCCGTCGAGTACGCGAAGACCCGTACCGTCTGGTCCACCCCGATCGGCGCGCACCAGGGCCTGGCCCACCCGCTGGCCCAGTGCGCGGTGGAGATCGAGCTGGCCCGGCTGATGACCCAGAAGGCAGGGCTGCTCTACGACGCGGGCGAGGACCTCGCCGCCGGGGAGGCCGCCAACATGGCCAAGTACGCCGCCGGTGAGGCTGCCGCGCGGACCGTCGACCAGGCGGTGCAGACCCTGGGCGGCAACGGCCTCACCCAGGAGTACGGGCTGGGCGCGCTGCTGGCGGCCACCCGGGTCGGCCGGGTCGCCCCGGTCAGCCGCGAGATGGTGCTCAACTACGTTGCCCAGCACACGCTCGGCCTGCCGAAGTCGTACTGAGCCGCGCCGAGCCGCAGGGGCTGCCGCGGTGACAGCGGTCACCGCGGTCAGCGCGACGAGGAGAGGTGGGCGAACACCACGGTGTCGGACTCGTACCCGGTCCTGCGGTCGAACGTCCCGCCGCAGGTGATCAGTCGCAGCTCCGCGCGGTCGGCACCCGGGCGGTGCCGGCCGGCGGCTGCCGCGTGATCGTCCGGGCGACCCGCTGGACGGTGTCGGCGCCGAACGCGTCCGGGGGGGGAGGGGAACGCGCGGCCCCCGGGTTCGTCGCGGGTATCGGCCACTGGAGTGGTGTAGGCGTGGATCTCGACGGTGCCGTTGTCGCCCGGTCCGCCCGGTCCGCCCGGTCGGCCGGGGCCGTGCCGAGGGTGGGCGCCAGGCCCGCGCCGTTGGCCGGGGGGTGGAGAGCGGTTTCGCGGTCGGGCGTTCCGGGGTCGGGGCCGCACCCCGGGGGGCGGGCGGCCGTGGTGCAACACCGTCCGGTCGGGCGCCCCCGGTGACAACCGTGCCACGCGAGCGCCGCCCCCGGTTCCCCACAATGGCCGAGCCCGCCCCCTGACTGTCCGTATGCTCCTGAAGGCGCCCTCGCGGGGTTTTGTTGCCGCGTCAACTTCCTTACTGGAGGCTTACCTTGGTGTTCCGCAGTGAGTTCCCGGACGTCCCCGTGGTCGACCTGCCGATCCATGACGCGGTCCTCGGCGCCGCGGCCCGGTACGGCGACCGGCCGGCCCTGATCGACGGCCTCACCGGGGAACGCGTCAGCTACGCGCAGCTCGCCGCCGCCGTCGAACGGGTCGCCGCCGCACTGGTCGCGTCAGGCGTGCGCCGGGGCGACGTCGTCGCCCTGTTCAGCCCCAACTCGACCGCCTACCCGATGGCCTTCTACGGCGCCACCCGGGCCGGCGCCACCGTGACCACCGTGTCCTCGCTGGCCACGCCCGCCGAACTGGCCGGCCAGCTGCGCGACAGCCGCGCCCGCCTGCTGGTCACCGTCTCCCCGTTCCTGCCCACCGCCCGGACGGCCGCCGACCTGCTGGCCGAGCAGGGCCACCCGCTGACCGAGATCGTCGTCCTGGACGGCGCCGACGGCCACCGCTCGCTCGCCGACCTGCTGGCCGCGCCCGGCCCCGCCCCCGAGACCGCCATCGACCCGGGCGAGGACGTCGCCGTCCTGCCGTACTCCAGCGGCACCACCGGCCTGCCCAAGGGCGTCATGCTCACCCACCGCTCGATCGCCACCAACCTCGCCCAGTGCGACGCCCTCTACCGCCCCGCCGAGGGCGAGCGGGTCCTCGCCGTCCTGCCGTTCTTCCACATCTACGGCCTCGCGGCACTGCTCAACCAGCCGCTGCGCTGCGGCGCCACCGTGGTCGTGCTGCCCCGCTTCGACCTGGAGCAGTTCTGCCGCGCCGTCGAGGAGCACCGGGTGCAGGCCCTGGTGGTGGCGCCGCCGATCGCCCTCGCCCTCGCCAAGCACCCGGCGGTGGACCGGTTCGACCTCTCCTCCGTCGAGTACCTGCTGTGCGCCGCCGCCCCGCTGGACCACGAGCTCGCCGACGCCTGCGCCCGGCGCCTGGGCCTGCCGCACCTCCTCCAGGGCTACGGCATGACCGAACTCTCCCCGGTCACCCACGTCGTCTCCCCCCGGGAGGGGGAGCCCTCGCGCGGCTCGGTCGGCCGGATGGTCCCCTCCACCGAACTGCGGGTCGCCGCCCTGGACGGCTCCGACGGGGACCTCGGCGCGGGGCAGCGCGGTGAGCTGCTGATCCGCGGCCCCCAGGTGATGAAGGGCTACCTCGGCCGCCCCTCCGAGACCGCCGCGGTGATCGACGCCGAGGGCTGGCTGCACACCGGTGACGTCGGCCACGTGGACGAGCGCGGCTACCTGCACATCGTCGACCGGGTCAAGGAACTCATCAAGTACAAGGGCTACCAGGTCGCCCCCGCCGAGCTGGAGGCCGTACTGCTCGGCCACCCGCAGATCGCCGACGCCGCCGTGATCGGCGTCCGGGACGCCGAGGGCACCGAGTGCCCCAAGGCCTTCGTGGTCCGCGTCCCCGGCAGCGGACTGACTGCCGAGGAGGTCACCGGGTACGTCGCCGGGCAGGTCGCCCCGTACAAGAAGGTCAGGGCGGTCGAGTTCGTGGACGCCGTCCCCAAGTCCGCGGCCGGCAAGATCCTCCGCCGCGAACTGCGGGCCCGCGAGGCCGGGCGCGCCGCCGTCGACTGAGCGGGCGGCCGCCGGGCGGGCGCACCGCCGTCGTCCGGACCCCGAACGGCGCCGACCGGACCCCGAACGGCGCCGACCGGACCCTGAACGGCGCCGACTGGCGCCCGTCTGTGAGGATCGACCCGCCGCGCCACCACCGGAACAGGAGCCGCCCACCGCCATGACCAGCCAAGCCGCCGCCCGCACCCCCCGGCAGGACCGCAGCCGCGCGACCAGGGCCCGGCTGCTCGCGGCGGCCGTGGACTGCCTGGCCGAACTCGGCTGGAACGGCTCCACCGTCACCGTCGTCGCCGAGCGCGCCGGCGTCTCCCGGGGCGCCGCCCAGCACCACTTCCCGACCCGCGAGGACCTGTTCACCGCAGCCGTCGAGCACGTCACCGCCGAGCGGCTGGCGGCCGTGCGCGCCCACGCGGACGAGCTGCCCGCCGGCGGCCCCGACCGCACCCGCGCCGTGGTCGACATGATCGTGCGCCTCTACACCGGCCCGCTGTTCCGCGCCGCCCTGCACCTCTGGACCGCCGCCGCGACCGAGGACGCGCTGCGCGAACGGATCATCGCCCTGGAGGGGCACGTCGGCCGGGAGGCCCACCGCGCCGCCGTGGAGTTCCTGGACGCCGACGAGGGCAACCCCGGTGTGCGCGAATCGGTGCAGGCCACACTGGACCTGGCCCGCGGGCTGGGCCTGGCCAACCTGCTCACCGACGACAGCCTCCGACGATCCGGAGTGATCCGGCAGTGGGCGGGCGTTCTTGAGAGTACGCTGCGCCCGGTACGCCCATGACGCCCGTACATCCGGAGCGGCCGGACAACCCCTGACCAAGGGGTCGCCGGGCGGCCGATGTCCGTGCAGTCTGGAGAAGAACCCCGGCCGGCACGGACCGCGAGGCCCACCCGGCCGGGCACGAGCCGAACCGGGGTGCTGCCTGATCATGCACGGACACGAGTGGGACGCGACCGACGCCGCCGACCCGGCACCGGGCGGCACATCGGTGCGTCCGGAGGGGGTACGTCCCGAAGGCCACCGGCTCGTCCCGCTCGCGACGGCCCTCCTCCAGGACGACGGCCTGATCCTGCACTGGAGCGAGGACGCCGAGGCCCTGCTCGGCTACACCAGCGAGGAGGCCGTCGGCAGCTACGCCGCGCAGCTGCTCACCGACGGCGGCGACCGCGCCGAGGTGCTGGCCCTGTTCGAGCGGATCATGGGCGGCACCGGCTGGTCCGGCGTCTTCCCCGTCCGGCACCGCGACGGGCACAAGGTCGACCTGGAGTTCCGCACCTACCCCATCGCCGGACCGACCGGCACCCTGCTGCTCCTCGCCACCGCCTCCGACACCCGCGCCCTGCACGCCGTCGAGGCCGACCTGGCGGTGCTGGACGGCATCTTCGGCCGCTCCCCGATCGGCATGGCCGTCTACGACACCGACCTGCGCTACGTCCGGCTCAACGAGGCGCTCGCCCGGATGAACGGCGTACCGGTCGCCGCTCACCTCGGCCGCCGGATATCCGCCGTCCTGCCGGGCATCAACAGCGCCGAGATCGAGCAGACCATGCGGCTGGTGCTGCGCACCGGCAAGCCCGTCGTGGACGCCCGCTCGCACGGCCGGGTCCCCGGCGACCCCAGACGGGACCGCGCCTGGTCCGCCTCCTACTTCCGGCTGGAGGACTCCACCGGCCGGGTCTTCGGCGTCTGCTCCTCGATCATCGACGTCACCGAGCGCTTCCAGGCCGAGGCCCGCGCCGCCCGGGCCCAGGAACGGCTCGCCACCATCGCCGAGGCCACCGCGCGGATCGGCACCACCCTCGACCTCCAGCGCACCGCCGAGGAACTGATCGAGGCCGTCGTCCCCCGGTTCGCCGACTTCGCCACCGTCGACCTCCTGGAACCGGTGCTGCGCGGTGCCGAGCCCACCCCGATCCCCTCCGACCGCACCGTCACCCTGCGCGCCGTCGCCGTCGGGGAGTCCTACGAGACCGGCCTCGCGAGCGCCGTCGACGTCGTCGGCGAGACCTCCGAGTACGCCCCCGACCGCAGCTACACCCAGTGCCTGCGCAGCGGCAAGCCGCTGCTGCGGGCCAGCGTGGACGAGGAGGTGCTGCGCGGACTGGTCTCCAGCGACGACCGGGTCGCCCCCGGGATGGCGGCGGGCATCCACTCGTACCTGATGGTGCCGATCACCGCCCGGGGCATGGTGCTCGGCGGCTCCGAGTTCATCCGGATGCGTAACCCCGAGCCCTTCACCGCCGCCGACGTCGCCCTCGCCGAGGAACTGGTCGCCCGGACCGCGCTGGCACTCGACAACGCCCGGCTCTACCGGCGCGAGCGGGAGACCGCCCTCACCCTGCAGCGCAGCCTGCTGCCGCAGGAGGTGCACCGCACGCTCGGCCTGGAGATCGCCTACCGCTACCTGCCCAGCAGCGTGGTCAGCGAGGTCGGCGGCGACTGGTTCGACGTGGTGCCGCTGTCGTGCGGGCGGGTCGCCCTGGTGGTCGGTGACGTGATGGGCCACGGCATCCGGGCCGCCGCCACGATGGGCCAGCTGCGCACCGTCGCCCGGACCCTGGCCACCCTCGACATGCCGCCTGAACAGGTCCTCACCCGGCTGGACGAGACCGCCTCCGGCATCGGTGAGGGCCAGTTCGCGACCTGCATCTGCGCGGTCTACGACCCGCTGGAGCGCACCGTCCAGGTCGCCTCGGCCGGGCACCTGCCGCCGGTGCGGGTCTCCCCCGACGGCACCGCCGAGATGGTCGAGGTGCCGCCCGGCGTGCCGCTGGGCGTCGGCGGGGTGGCCTTCGAGTCGATCGAGTTCACCATCCCCGAGGGCGGCACGGTCGCGCTCTACACCGACGGCCTGGTCGAGCGGCGCGGTCAGGACCTGGACACCGGGATCGACCTGCTGGCCGGCACGCTCTCCGGGCCCGGCCGGACGCTGGAGGAGAGCTGCGACGCCGTCCTCGGGGCGCTGGTCACCGACGGCACCGAGGACGACATAGCGATGATCATGGCGCGGGTGCTGCCGCTGCCCGCCGACCGGATCGCCACCCTCCCGCTCAGCGGTGGCGGCAGGCTGCCCGGCAAGGCCCGCCGCTTCACCCGCGCCACCCTGGAGTCCTGGGGGCTGTCCGCGCTCACCGACTACGCCGAACTGCTCGTCAGCGAGCTGGTCACCAACGCCCTGCTGCACGCCGACGCCCCGCGGCGGCTGCGGCTGTTCCGCGACCGGGTGCTCACCCTGGAGGTCTCCGACGCCGGCGGCCAGACCCCGCAGCTGCGCCCGTTCGCCGAGCAGGACGAGGGCGGGCGCGGGATGTTCCTGGTCAGCGAGCTGGCCCAACGCTGGGGCAGCCGGCTCACCCGGGACGGCAAGGTCGTCTGGGCCGAGCTGGAGCTGCCGTTCGGGGCGGGGTAGCCGCCGCGTGACACACGGAAACGGCCGTTCTCCTCGGGAGAACGACCGTTCCTGTCGCGTCGTGTCCGGGCCGGTCCCGGGCGTGTCCTACCGTGCGGCCGGCCGGGTCACACCCGGACCTGCTCCGAGGAGCCGGCCGGCGCCTCCTCCGGAGCGAGCTGCGGCGCCTGCGCGCCGTCCGCCGCCGGCGTCGGCCCGGCGAGCCCGCGCAGCAGGCGCCAGGCCATCACGGACGCGCCGACCAGCAGCGCGGCGGCCAGCAGTCCGGCGGTGTTCATGCCGCCGACGAAGACCTGCTTCGCACTCGCCAGCAGCGGCTGCGCCAGCTCCGGCGACAGCCCCTGCGCCGTCTCGACCGCCGCGCCCAGCGACTCACCGGCCCGGGCCGCGTCCGCCGGGTCCGTCCCGGCCGGGACGGCCAGCCCGTTGGCGTAGATCGAGCCGACCACCGAGCCGACCAGGGCGATGCCGAGCGCGGTGCCCAGCTCGTACGCCGTCTCGGAGACCGCGGAGGCGGCTCCGGCCTTGTCGGCGGGCGCGGCGCCCAGCACCAGGTCGGCGCCGAGCGTGTAGACCACGCCCTCGGCCGTCCCGACCAGCAGGAAGGAGGCGGCCAGCAGCAGGTAGGTGGTGTCCTGCTCCAGCCCGCCCAGTACGCCGACGCCCAGACCCATCACCAGCAGACAGGCCGTCAGCGCCTTCCGGGCGCCGAAGCGCCGGGCCACCCGGGCGGTCAGCAGACCGCCGACCACCGAGCCCGCGAAGGCCGGCAGTTCGGCCAGGCCGGCCTGGAGCGGCTGGTAGCCGCGGACCAGCTGCAGGTACTGCGAGACCACGAAGATCACGCCGGAGAGGCCGACCAGGGAGATCAGCGAGGCCGACACCGCCGCCGTGAACCTCCGGTCGCGGAACAGCCGGACGTCGAGCAGCGGGGTCTCCAGCCGTAGCTGACGGCGCACGAAGGCGGTGAGCGCGGCGGCGCCGAGCACGAAGGTGACCGGCACGTCCCAGCGGACCACGCCGTGCGCGGCGGCCTCCTTGACGGCGTACACCACGCCGATCACCCCGGCCATCGACAGGACGACGCTCAGCACGTCCCAGCGGCCCGGCTTCGGGTCCTTGGACTCCGGCAGCAGCCAGGCGCCGAAGCCCAGCAGCAGGAGCAGCACCGGGATGTTCAGCAGGAAGACCGAACCCCACCAGAAGTGCTCCAGCAGCACCCCGCCGACCACCGGCCCGAGCGCGGCGCCGGCGGTGGCGGCCGCGCCCCAGATGCCGATCGCGGTGGCCCGCTCCCGGTCGTCCGGGAAAAGGCTGCGGATCAGTGACAGGGTGGACGGCATGATCGTCGCCCCGGCGACGCCGAGCAGCGCGCGGGCCAGGATCAGCCAGCCCGCGCTCGGCGCGTAGGCGGCCAGCAGCGAGGCCGCGCCGAAGGCCGTGGCACCGGCCAGCAGGAGCTTCTTGCGGCCGATCCGGTCGCTCAGCGCGCCCATGCTGACCAGCAGGCCGGCCAGGACGAAGGAGTAGGCGTCGCCGATCCAGAGCAGCTGGGTGCCGCTGGGGCGCAGGGTCTCGCTGATCGACGGGATGGCGAGGGAGAGGACGGTCGCGTCCAGGGCGACCACGGTGACGGCCAGGACGAGGACGGCGAGGCCGGTCCAGCGCTGGCGGGCGGTCGGGGAACTCATGGCTTATCGGTGTCCGGTCTGCAGTCGGAGGTGCTGCGGTCCGAGGTGCTGTGGGTGGTGGGGGCGGGGGAGGGGGCGCCCGGTCTGCGCAGCGCGCCGCCGAGGAAGAGCTCGGCGAGCGAGAAGGCCGCGTCGCGCGGGGCGAGCCGGCCGTCCTGGATGGACCAGCCGACGCCGGCCACCAGGTCGAAGAAGGCCTCGCTCAGCCAGGCGGCGCTCAGCTCGATGCGGAACACGCCCTGCTGCTGACCGCGCAGGAACAGCGCGTGCAGCCGGGCGATCTGGAGCTCCCAGAGGTCGTTGATGTCGTCGACGTCGTAGAGCTGGTTCTCTCCGGCCAGGAAGGCGCAGAGCATGGCGTCCGGGACCGAGGCGTCCACCAGGCGGCGCAGTGCCGCCTCGGCGTCGCCCTCCTCGACGTCGGCGGTGTCCAGCGCGGCGGCGAACCGGCGCAGGCCGAGCAGGCCGACCTCGCGGATCAGCGCCTCGCGCCCGGGGAAGAGCCGGTGCAGGGTGGCGCGGCTGATGCCGGCGGCCCGCGCGATCTCGTCCAGGTGGGCGGTCGGGCGGCGGGAGAGCACGCCGACGGCGGCTTCGAGGACGGTGTCGCGGTCGGTGGCCATGAATCGAGTCTAGTTCATCTGAGACATAGATGTCTCATTGTTAAATTCCGAGTCTCAAATGATCCGCAGGGTGACGGGTGTCCGGACAGCAAAAAACCGGGGACGGTGGGTACCGTCCCCGGTCGGGGCAACCGCTGCGGCGCTGCTCGGCTCCGGTGCGCGGCTCAGCTCTGGTTGTAGAAGCCGGTCTCGTCGAGCGGGCGGTCGATCACCATGACCTCGACCTCGGCCGGGGTGAGCAGGAAGACCCGGCGGGCGATCCGCTCGATGCCGCCCCTGGTGCCGAAGATCAGCCCGGAGGCGAAGTCGACCATGCGCTTGGCCTCGGCCTCCGCCATCTCGGTGAGGTCCATGACCACCGGGGTGCTCGCCCGGATGTGCTCGCCGACCGTGCGCGCCGCCTCGAAGCCCGTCGGCCGCAGGGAGACGATCTTCGTGGGTGCGGGGACGGACGGCACCGTCTCCTGATCCACCCACTCGTCGTCGTACACCGCGGCCGGGTAGTTCCCCGAGGGCATCAGCCAGCCGTTGTGGTGCTCGTCGCGAAGTGCTCCCATGCCGCGCCTCCCTGCCTCGTCCCGTCCTGGTCCCCCGGGGTCGCGTGCCCTTTTTGACACGTCATCCACTCGTCGGAACTGTCCGAGTATCGCACTGTTCACCGGTCCCGTGCCCGCTCGCGACCCCCGTACGAGTCGTGCCGTGCCGGAAACCCGGGAGGACCCGGGCAAAGAGAGCAGACGCGGCGCGGCACCGTACGGTTGCGCGCGTAGACCATATCGGTAGCGGTCACCGCGTAATTGACCTTCTGTCAACAATGCGGAAAAGATTTCACCCGGCGCATCACTCCCCGGTCGCGCCGTCCACCGACTCGCGCAGAAGATCGGCGTGCCCGTTGTGTCGCGCGTACTCCTCGACCATGTGGGCGAGGATCCAGCGGAGCGTCACTTCCTGCCCGTGGCGCAGCCGCTTGCCGACGGTGTCGAGCGGCAGACCGGAGGCCGCGCCGCGGGCGGCGTCGATCTCGGCGCGCCAGGTCGCGAAGTCGGCCGCGACGTCGGCGGTGTCGACGTTGTCGAAGTCGCCGTCCGGCTCGGCCTCGGTCCAGAAGTGGCCCGCGACCTCCCCGCCGAGCAGGACGCTCCGGAACCAGTACCGCTCCACCTCGGCCATGTGCCGGACCAGGCCGAGCAGCGAGAGCCCGGACGGCGGGACGGAGCGCAGGCGCAGCTGGTCGTCGGTCAGCCCCTCGCACTTGAGCGCCAGGGTGGTGCGGTGGTAGTCGAGGAAGGCGGTGAGGGTGGCGGCCTCGTCGGCGGCCATCGGCGGGTCCACCCGCGGGTTCTGTCCGGTCATGCGGGCCATCCTGGTGCCCGGCGCCGCGCGGGCGCGAACGATTTGTTCGCCGGGGCGGGCCGCTCGGAGGGGCGGCGGTGCGGCGGTACGGGCCGGGACGGCCGGCGGAGTGCTCAGACCGCCGTCGCCCGGCGACGGGCCCGGGCCGCCCGCCAGAGCCCTGCCACGCTGCCCAGGCCCAGCAGCGCGATCAGGCCGGCCGACAGCAGGAACGCCGCCGACCCGGGCTTGCCCGAGCTGGCCGCCGCCGTCACGTACACCGCGGTGGTCGGCACCGCGCCGACCGCGGTGGCGAGGACGAAGGGCAGCGCGCGGGTCCCGGAGAAGGCGGCGCCGTAGTTGACCGCCTGGAACGGCATGCCGGGCAGCAGCCGCATCACCAGCACGCTGCGGAACCCCTGCTCGGTGAAACGCCGGTCCAGGGCGCCGAGCACCTTCCCGCGCAGGTACGGGCGCAGCGCGTCCCGGCCGAGGCCGCGGCCGAGCCCGAAGGCCAGGGCGGCGCCCAGCGTGGTGCCGAGCACCGCCAGCGCGACGCCCTGCTGGATGCCGAGCAGCAGCCCGGCCGCCGCGTTCAAGGCCGGCCGGGGCACGAAGGCGAGCGTCGCCACCGCGTAGACCAGGGCGAACAGCGGCCCGAACCAGTACCCGGGCATCCGGTCCGCTAGCCCGCCGGAGAGCAGCTCCGTCGGGCTCCACAGCAGCAGCGACCCGGCCGCCGCGCCGAGCAGCACGATCAGCAGCGACAGTCGCCACCAGGGCGAACGCGGCGCGGCGGGGGGTGCGGGGGCGGCATCGGGCTCGGACACCTGCCCGAGCCTAACCGGGAGCGGGTGCTACCGGGCCGCCGGGGCGACGTCGGTGTACCAGGCCTGGTTGCCGCTCCCGTTGAGCGGCCACTGGATCACCGGCGTCCCGTCCTCCGGGCTTCCGCCGTACAGGTCGAGCCGGAGGCCGCTGTTCACGTTCGCGTAGACGTGGGGGTGGCCGGGGCCCTGGTTGGAGTCGAACCAGCCCTGGTTGGAGCCGCCGTTGCAGGTCCACTGGTCGATCCGGGTGCCGCCGGCGGTGCTGAACCCGGGGACCTCCAGGCACTTGCCGCTGTGGACGTTGACGATCGTCGAGCCCGGCCCGCTGGTCCACTGCTGGTTGGCGCCGCCGGTGCAGGTCAACAGGCGGACGGGGGCGCCGTCGTCGGTGCGCCAGTCGGCGACCTCCAGGCACTTCCTGGCATCGAGGGCCACGATCGCCCGCGGGATGTCGTCGGAGCCGGGCACGGTCACGTCGGCGTCGGCCGGGGCGGCCGGCGCGAGCGCGAGGAGGCCGGCCGCGGCGAGGGCGCCGGCGACGGTTCGGAGGCGGGTTCGGTCGGGTACGGCGGTCATGCGTTCCCCCCTGGGAATGGTGAGCGGGTGCCCGTCGGCGGACGGACGTCCGGTGGCGGGCCCGGTGGCGGACGGGCGGTTCAGCGCGGCCCGGCGAGGAACGCCAGCAGGCGTTGCCAGGAGTCGCGGGCCGCGACGGAGTGTTCGACTGCGGACAGTTCGAAAAAGTTGTGCGGCGCGCCCGGATAGGTGACGAACTCGTGCGGACAGCCGGCCTCGGTGAGCGCCGCGTCGAAGGCGTCGACGGCGGCGGGCGGGATGTGTTCGTCGGCGCCGCCCCAGAAGGCGAGGACCGGGGCGGTGAGGCCCGCCGCGAGCTGGGTCGGCCCCGGGGCGCCGTTGACGGCGTCGGGGTAGCCGTAGTAGCCGACCGCGCCGGACAGGCCGAAGCGGGGTGCGGCGGCGCGGAAGGCCTGGCGGCCGCCGAAGCAGAAGCCGAGCGCGACCACGTCGGACGGCCCGGCGGCGCGCAGCCGTTCCAGGGCGGCGGTGAGGTCGGCGTCCAGCCCGTCCGGGGTGAGCGCGAGCAGGTGGGGGAGCAGGTTCGGCAGCTCGCCGAATTCCGGTGGGCGGTTCTCCGGGTCGGCTCCGGCGGTCCGGCCGTAATAGTCCGGGACGAGGGCGGGATGCCCCTGTTCGGCGAGTCGGACGGCCGTCCGCCGGTAGAAGGGGGAGAGCCCCTTGTTGTCCGGCAGGACGAGGACGCCGACGCCGGTGGCGACCTCCGGCCGGGCCAGGAACGCGCCGAATCCGGTGCCGTCGGCCGAGGTCACGGTGAGCGGTACGGCCTCGGCCAGGGGCTGCCGGGCGGGGGAGAAGGCGGGTGGGGCGGCATCCGGGTCGTAGCACATGGGAATCCCTCTCGCGGATCGCGAAAAACCGCCGGGCGCGGCTGCGCCCGACGGTCGGAGACATTAGCGGGGAATTCCCTGAAGAATTCCCGATCATATCGTGGAGAGATCTTTTCCGGAAGGCTTTTTCGATTCCGGTGCGGTCACGGTTGCGCCGGTGGAATTCCGTTCGGCCAGACGCAGCGCCCCGGCGCTCAGCACCAGCGCGAAGGCGAGCGCGGTGACCAGGCCGAACGAGACGGTCAGCGAGGTGGCCTGGGCGAGGGCGCCGATGACTGCGGGGGCGATCAGGCCGGAGGTGTAGGTGACGGTGGCGACGCCCGCGATGGCCTGGCTGGCGTTGCTGCCGATCCGGCCGGCGGCCGCGAAGGCGAGCGGGACGATGACCGCGATGCCGATGCCGATCAGTGCGAAGCCGGGGATGGCCTGCGCCGGGCTGTCCGCGGCGACCACCAGCAGGCCGCCGAGGGTGGCGACGGCACCGCCGATCCGGGTGGTGCGGACGGCGCCGAGGCGGCGGATCGCGGCGTCCCCGGCGAGGCGGCTGACCGCCATGGTGAGCGAGAAGGCGGTGTAGGAGGCGGCGGCGAAGGTGGCCGAGGCGCCGGTGACGTCCCGCAGGTAGATGCCGCTCCAGTCCATCGAGGCGCCCTCGGCGAAGACCGCACAGAAGCCGACCAGCCCGATCACCAGGGAGCTGCGCGGCGGCAATGCGAACCGCGGAGGCTCCTCCGCGCCCTCGTGGGCCCGCAGGTCGGGCAGGCCGCGGCAGACCGGCTGGGCGAGGGCCAGCAGGACCAGCGCGGTGACGGCCAGCTGCAGCCGGGCGTCGAGGTCGAGGTGGGCGGCGAGGATGCCGAAGCCGGAGGCCAGCAGGCCGCCGGCGCTCCACATCCCGTGCAGGCCGGACATGATCGAGCGGCCGAGCCGTTCCTCGATCTCCACGCCCTGCGCGTTCATCGCGACGTCCGCCATCCCGGCCGTCGCCCCGTAGGCCAGGAGCGCCACGCACAGCACCGGCAGGGAGGGGGCGAGCGCGGGCAGGGCGAGGGCCAGGCACCAGAGCGAGATCAGGCCGCGGACCGCCGCCCGTCCGCCGTGGCGGTGGACGAAGCGGCCGGCCAGCGGCATGGCGAGCGAGGAGCCGATGGCGGGCATGACCAGGGCCAGCCCGAGCTGTCCGGTGGAGAGGTCGAGGCGCTCCTGGATCCACGGGATGCGGGTGACGAAGCTGCCGCTGACGGCGCCGTGCACGCCGAAGACCAGGGCGATGCTCGCCCGGGCCCGGCGTGGGGCGGTCAGCGGTTCCGGGGGTGGTGCGGTGGTGTGGTTCATCGGCGTTTCCCTCCCGGTCGCGCGAGGCGGGCGCGACAGTGCCCTGTGGGTGCCCCTGTCGGCAGTCAAGCGCAGGTGTGTCCGGTCCGTGCGGTGCCTGCGGCGGGTGGTGCGTGTGGTCCGTTCGCCCGGTCCGGGCCTCGTGGTCCGGGCCTCGTGGTCCGGTCGGACGGTTCGGTCGGACGGTTCAATAAACTATCAGGAAGGGACCCTGATAGAAACACTCTGGAAGGATGAGCTGCCATGACCACCGCGCGTACGGCCACGCCGAGCACCGCCCGGGCGATCAACGACCGGCTGGCGCTCAACCTCCTGCTCGAACAGGGCCCCCTGACCGCGACCGAGCTGCGCGACCTCACCGGCCTCTCCCGGCCGACCGTCGCCGACCTGCTCGAACGCCTCCAACGCACCGGCCTGGTGGCCGTCATCGGCGAACGCGGCGAACAGCGGCGCGGCCCCAACGCCCGGGTCTACGGACTGGTCGCCTCCCGCGCGCACATCGCCGCCTTCGACGTCCGCTCCGGCGGCGTCAGCCTGGTCGTCGCCGACCTCGCCGGGCACACCCTCGCCACCGCCGAGGTCCCGGTCGAGGGCGACGGCGGACCCGACACCGCCGCGGCCATCACCGCCACGCTGCTGGAGACCGCCCGCGGCGCCGGCGTCGAACGGCTGCACACCGTCGCCGTCGGCGCCCCCGGACTGGTCGACCCCGCCACCGGACGGCTGCAGAGCACCGGCAAGCTCCCCGGATGGCACGCCGAACTCCTCGCCGCCCTGGAGGAGTTGCCCGGCACCGAGGTGATCCTGGAGAACGAGGTCAACCTGGCCGGGCGGGCCGAGCACCGGGTCGGCGCCGCACGCGACCGCGACACCTTCGTGCTGCTGTGGCTCGGCCACAGCGTCGGCGCCGCCGTCATCCTGGACGGGCGGCTGCGCCGCGGCTTCTCCGGCGGCACCGGCGAGATCTGCTTCCTGCCCGTCCCCGGCACCGTCGGACTGCCCAGCGCCGACAGCTGCGAGGGCGGCTTCCACGGTCTGGTCGGCAGCGCGGCGGTCTGCACGCTGGCCCGCGAGCACGGCCTGCCCGCCGACCCCGCCGGGGACGCCCCCGCCGCCGAGGCCGCCGTCCGGGCGGCCGTCGACGCGGGCGACGCGGGCGGACGCTTCCTGGACGAGCTGGCCGAACGGATCGCCGTCGGCGCGGCGAGCGTCTGCGTCGTGCTCGACCCCGGCTGCGTGGTGCTCGGCGGCGAGGTCGGCCGGGCCGGCGGCGCCGGGCTGGCCGGGCGGGTGGAGCGCCGGCTCGCCCGGCTCTCCCCGCTGAGCACCGAGGTGCGGGCCGGCACCGCGGGCGGCGGCGCGGTGCTCGCCGGGGCGGTGCTGACCGCCGGGGACGCGGTCCGGCGGGACCTCTTCGGCGAACCCTAGTGTCCGTCCTCGAACCCCCGTCGTCCGCCCGGAGGGCGGGCGGGGCGGCGTTGGGGTGCGTGCATCGCAAGGCGTAGGAGGGAGTCCATGCGGAGCATCGGCGACCGACGACAACGCGGCGAGGTGCGTGCCCGGGGGGTGCCTCCCGGCCGAAGGCTGGGGGAGCGTCGCCCCGCAGACGCGGGTTTGACGACGAACCCCGGGGTCCGTCCTCGAACCCGCGGCAGCCCTCGCTTTCCCCTCGCCGTGCCCGGTACGGCAGGATGGCCGCCGGGGGTGCGCACTGCCGAGACCCTTGTCCCTCGAACCACCGTCAGGAGTCGCTCATGGGCAAGCCCGAGGTGCCGGCGAACCCGTACCGCATCGGCGAGGCCGCGGCGCTGCTCGGCGTCAGCGCCGACACCATGCGGCGCTGGGTGGACGCCGGGCGGCTCGCCGCCGCGCGGGACGAGCACGGGCACCGGATCATCCCCGGAACCGAGCTCGCCGCCTTCGCCCGCGAGCTGGCGCGGCCGGAGAACGCCGAGGCCGAGGGCCGCCCGTCCTCGGCCCGCAACCGCTTCCCGGGGATCGTCACCGACGTGCTGCTCGGCGACGTTGCCGCGCAGGTGGAGATCCAGGCCGGGCCGTTCCGGGTGGTGTCGCTGATCAGCCGGGAGTCGGCGGAGGAGCTGAACCTGGTCCCCGGCGCACCCGCCACGGCGGTCATCAAGTCCACCAACGTGATGATCGAGCGGCGCTGACGCCCCACCGACCAGAGGAACCCATGAGCACCGACCGCAGCCCCCGGGTGCTGGCCGTCGCCCACCGCGGCGACCCGTACCGCCACCGCGAGAACACCCTGCCCTCCGTCGAGTCCGCGCTCGCCGCCGGCGCCGACGCCGTCGAGGTGGACGTCCAGCTCACCCGCGACAAGGTGCCGGTCCTGCTGCACGACCGCACCCTGGAACGGCTCTGGGGAGACCCGCGCCCGATCGACCGGGTCACCGCCGAGCAGCTGGAGGAGCTGCGGCAGGGCCCGCTCGCCGTCCCCACGCTCGCCGAGGCGATCAAGGCGGTCACCGCCGTCGAGGGCCGTCGGCTGCTGATCGACCTGGACGAGCCCGGGCCGGCAGCCGCCACTTGGTCCGTGGTCACCGGACTCGGCGCCGAACGGCAGGTCGCCTTCTGCGGGCCCGTCACCGCGATGCTCGCCGTGCGCGCGCTGACCCCGGACGCCGAGATCGCGCTCACCTGGAAGCAGCCCAGGATGCCCGTCCGCAGCCTGTTGGACGACCTGCGCCCGCGCTACCTCAACCCGCCGTTCGGCCTGGTCACCCCCGAGTTCACCGCCGCCGCCGCGGACGCCGGACTCGCCGTCTCCACCTGGACCGCCGACCTGCGCCGCACCATGCGCCGCCTGCGCGACACCGGCGTCGCCTCCATCACCACCAACCGGATCGCCCTGCTGCGCGCGGTGCTGGACGGCCGCCGGTGACGGCTCCGGAGCCCGTACTGGGGCGGCGGGCGCTGGGCCGGGCCCTGCTGGCCCGTCAGCACCTGCTCGCCCGCACCGACCTGACGGCCACCGCGACGATCCACCACCTCGGCGGCCTCCAGGCCCAGGCCGCACCGCAGCCGCCCTACCTCGGGCTGCTCGCCCGGCTCGACGGCTTCACGCCCGAGCGGCTGAGCACCCTGATCGAGCAGCGGGCGGCGGTCCGGATCGCCCTCCAGCGCGGCACCATCCACCTGGTCACCGCCGAGGACTGCCTGACGCTGCGCCCCCTGCTCCAGCCCGTCCTGGACCAGGCGCTGCGCACCACCTACGGCAAACGGCTGACCGGGCTGGACCTGGACGCGCTCGCCGCCGAGGCCCGGGAGCTGGTCGAGGAGCAGCCGCGCACCTTCCAGCAGCTGGGCGTGTTGCTCGCCGCGACCCGCCCGGACCGAGACCCGGCCGCACTCGCCCAGGCGGCCCGCTGCCTGCTGCCGCTGGTGCAGGTGCCGCCGCGCGGCCTGTGGGGGCGCGGCGGGCCGGCCGCGCACACCACCGCAGAGTCCTGGCTCGGCCGCCCGCTCGACCCGGCGCCCGCCGTCGAGGACCTGGTGCTGCGCTACCTCGCCGCCTTCGGGCCGGCCACCGCGGCCGACCTCAAGAAGTGGTCCGGCCTCGGCGGGCTCGCCCCGGTGGTGCGGCGGCTCGCGCCGCGACTGCTGACCTTCCGCGACGAGCAGGGCCGAGTGCTGTACGACCTGCCGCAGGCGCCCCGGCCGGAGGAGGACACCCCGGCACCGGTGCGGCTGGTCGCGCCGTTCGACAACCTGCTGCTCTCGCACGCGGACCGGACCAGGGTGCTGCCGGAGGAGTACCGCGCGCGGGTGATGACGCAGAACGGGATCGTGCTCGGCACCCTGCTGGTGGACGGGCTGGTCGCCGGGTCCTGGCAGCTGACGGCGGAGCAGGAGGTCGTCCTGCGGCCCTTCGCGGCGCTGCGGCGGGCCGACCGGCAGGCGGCGGAGGCCGAGGCGGAGCGGGTGCTGGCCTTCGCGGCCGAGCGCGGCGGCGGCGGGGGCCACGGCGACGGGGGCGGGGGCCGGAACGGCGGCGGGACGGTCCGCTTCGAGGCGGTCGAGTAGGGGCACGACGGGCGGACCGTCACATTCTCTGCTGAGCTGGATCGGTTCGGACTCATCGACGATCCCGGCGGAGGTGGCCTTGTCCGTGGAGCGCCCGCCCGGCGGACCGCAGCGGCCCGACGACCGCCGGCCGTACCTGATGCTGCCGCCCGTCCTGCGGCGGGCGGCAGCCTGGTCGGCGGCGGTGATCCTGCTGATCGCCGTCGCCTCGCTGGTGGTGTTCGCGCTGGTCGAGCTGCGGGCCGCGACGGTGCCCTTCATCCTGGCGCTGCTCGGTGCCTCGCTGCTCTACCCGGTGGTTCCCTGGCTGGTGCGGCACGGCGTCGGGCGGGGCCTGGCCGCCGGGCTGACCTGCGCGGTCCTGGTCGTCGCGGGTGGCGGGGTGATCGCCCTGCTGGTCAACTCCCTGGTGCACAGCGCTCCGCAGATCGCCGAGGCGCTGCCCGCGGCCGGGCGGCGGCTGGAGCAGTGGCTGGGGCCGCTCGGGCAGAAGATCCAGCACGCCCTGAACAACGCCAAGGGCGAGACGAACTCGCTGGTCTCGACCCTGACGAACAGCGTGCTGTCCGGACTCGGGCTGCTCACCCAGCTGATCACCGGCGGGGTGTTGGCGCTCGCGCTGGTCTTCTTCTTCCTCCGCGACGGGCACCGCACCGGCGACGCCATCCGTTCCTACCTGCCCGGGCGCGGCGCCGAGACCGTCATCGCCTGTGCGGAGCGGGCCTTCGCGGCGATGGCCGGCTTCATGCGCGGCACCACGCTGATCGCCCTGATCGACGCGGGCTTCATCACCGTCGGCCTGGTCGCCCTCGGGGTGCCCGGTGCGCCCGGCCTCGGCGCGCTGGTCTTCATGGGCGCCTACATCCCGTTCGTCGGGGCGTTCCTGTCCGGCACGGTGGCGGTCCTGGTCGCCCTCGCCGACGGCGGTCTCGGCACGGCGCTCTGGGCCCTCGGAGTGGTGCTCACCGTCCAGATGATCGAGGGCAACGTCCTGCAGCCGGTCATCCAGAGCCGCACGGTCGAGCTGCACCCGGCGACCATCATGGTCGCCGTGGTGGCCGGCTCCGGCATCGCCGGGATCATCGGCGCCCTGCTCGCCGTGCCGGTCTGCGCGGCGGGCATGGGCGTCATCTCGGTCCTGCGCGGTCTCCCGGAGCGGGACGCGTAATCCGCTTGTGGTGGGGGTGTGGGGCATGGCAGTCTCTCTAACGCGACAGAAGTCGCGATAACTGGGGAGGGGTGTCCGTGGAACTGATCGAGGTGTCCGACCGGGGGGCCGGGCCGTACGGGGTGGCCGTGGGGGCGGACGGCGGCGTGTGGTTCACGCTGGTGCACAGCGGGGAGATCGGGCGGCTGGCAGCGGACGGGACGGTGCGGCACCACGGGCTCGGGGCGCCGGACTGCGGACCGGCGGTGATCGCGGCCGGGCCGGACGGGGCACTGTGGTTCAGCCGGATGCGGGACCACCGGATCGGGCGGATCACGGTGGACGGGCGGGTCGACTCGTTCGCGGTGCCCACGGCGGACGCCGGGCCGTACGGGATCGCCGCCGGGCCGGACGGGGCGCTGTGGTTCACCGAGACGAACGCGGACCGGATCGGGCGGATCACCGTGGACGGCGAGGTGACCGAGTATCCGCTGCCGTTCACCGGGGCCTTCCCGGCGCTGATCACGGCCGGTCCGGACGGCGCCCTGTGGTGCACGCTCAACCGGGCGGACGCGGTGGCGCGGATCGGCACGGACGGGGAAGTGGCCGTCCACCGGCTGCCGACCCCGGGCACCGCGCCGGTCGGGATCACCGCCGGGGCGGACGGCGCCCTCTGGTACGTCGGCATCGGCGGCGGGCTGGTCGGGCGGATCACCGTCGACGGCGAGGTGACCGAGCACCCGCTGGCCGACCGGGCCGCCAAGCCGCACGCGATCGCGGCGGCGCCGGACGGCCGGCTCTGGTTCACCGAGTGGGGCGCCGGCCGGATCGGGGTGCTCGGCCCGGACGGGCGGCCGGACGGGTACCCGGTCCCGGGCGCCGGCGCCGAGCCGCACGGCATCGCCGTCGCCCCCGACGGCGCGGTGTACGCGGCGCTGGAGCGCGGGCAGCTCCTCCGCCTGGCGCCGGGTCAGGGCCGACGGGCAGCGCCGGGTCACGGCTGACGGCGCAGCAGCTCCTCCAGGTCGGCGAGGAGGCCGAGGGCGGCGGCGCGGTCGGGAGCCGGCTCCGGGGCGGGGGCCCGGTCGGCGAGGACCCGCAGGGCGGCGGCGGCCTGACGGGCGAACATGGCCAGCAGGTCCAGCTCGGGCAGGCTCGCGCGGGCCTGCGGGGCCGGGTCCAGCACCTCCAGGACGCCGAGGACCCGGCTGCCGTGGGTGAGCGGTGCGGCCATCAGGGCGTTCGGGACGTAGGCGGTGGACTCGGCGAAGTCCCGGTCGAAGGTGCGGTTCGCGCCCAGGTCGTCGACCACCATCGGCTCGCCCGAGGCGGCGACCCAGCCGGCGATGCCCCGGCCGGCCGGGAAGCGGCGGCCGACCAGGGACTCCTCGCCGCGCCCGGAGACGGCCTGGAAGACCAGCTCCCCGGCCGACTCGTCGAGCAGGCAGACCGAGCCGGCCTGCGCGTCGAAGATCGCCCGGGCGACGTCCACCACGGACTGCAGCAGCTCGCGGGCCAGCGGATCGACGGCGGGGTCAGTGCTGAGCGTCATCGGGCGCCTCCGGGGTGGGGGTGGTCGGGACCTGGACGTTGGCCGCGGTGAGGTAGAGCGCGCTCTTGAGCTGGAAGGTGGTCAGCCTCGGCCGCCGGGACAGGATGCGGGCGCAGAGCCCGGCCACGTAGGGGGTGGCGAAGCTGTTGCCGGTGGTGCGGATGGTGGCGCCGCCGAGCCAGGGCACCCGGACGTTCTGGCCGGGGGCGAAGAACTCCACCGGCGGCGCCGGGTTGTACAGGTGCAGGGCCGGGTCGTCCTCCTGGTGGCTGCCGACCGAGATGACCGAGGAGAAGCGCCAAGGGAAGCTCTCCACCGGGGTGTTGTGGGCGGAGGCGACGATCGCGGTGCGGGCGAAGTAGGCGTCGTCGGCGATCGCGTGCAGCTCCTCCAGGAAGCGGGTCCGGGTGGTGGAGAGGCTGAGGTTGACGACGTCGAAGCCCTGCCGGACGGCCCAGCGCAGCCCGGCGATCAGCATGTCGCCGGTGCCGGTGAAGCGCTCGCCGAGGACCCGGACGCTGTAGAGCTCGCAGTCCGGGGCGGTGCGGCGGATGATGCCGGCGCAGGCGGTGCCGTGGCCGCAGGTGTCGCCGGCGGTGTCCGGGCGGACGGTCAGCTCCCGGGTCACCGGGTCCTTGACCACCGCCCAGGACCCCTGCAGCGGGCCGACCAGCGGGTGGTCCGGCTCGACGCCGGAGTCCACCACGCAGACCCGCACGCCCTTGCCGGTGCCCGCGTCGCAGGCCCCGGGGGCCCCGGACGCGACCGCGTCCGCCCCGAGGGCGTCGGCCAGCACCGGGAGGTCGGCGGGGGAGCGGTCGCGCAGGCTCCAGGTGAGGCCGGCCGGGCCGCTCACCGGGTGCCCCCGAGCCGCTCGGCCCGCCGCACACCGGGCAGGTGCCCCTTGGCGGTGAAGCGGTCCCGGGCGGTGGCGGCGGCCTCGGCGGCCTCGGCGGGGCGGCCGAGCAGCAGCAGGGCGTGCGCGCGGTCGACCGCGGTGAGCGCCTGGAGCAGCAGCGATTCGGTGGCCCCGGCGGCGTCCAGGGCGGCCGCGGTCAGGTCCAGCGCGGGCTGGACCTCGCCCCGGGCGGCGGCGAGCCGGCCGCGCAGCGCGTCCAGCTCGATCGCGAGCACCGGCGGCAGTGCGGCGGCGGCGTCCGCGCCGTCCAGGTGGTGGGCGGCCTCGGCCGGACGGTCGGTGTCCAGCAGGACCCGGGCGGTGGTGAGGGCGAGGCGCGGCAGCGGCGCGGCGGTGCCCTGGTGGCGGGCGATCTCGGCGGCGTCGGCCAGCAGGTCCAGGGCCTGGCCGCACTGGCCGGTGGCGGCCGCCGCCTGGGCGGTCAGCGCGGGCAGCGCCACCATCGCCTCGGCCAGCGACAGCTCCCCGGCCAGGCCGTTGGCCTCGGCGAGCAGCAGCTCGGCCTCCTCGGGGCGGTCGCGCAGGGCCAGCAGGACGGCCAGCGGGCCGTTCAGCGCGACCCGGACGGTCCGGCGGCTGGCGCCGTGCTCGGCGAGCAGGGCCCGCAGCCGGAAGGTGGCGTTCGGGACGGGCTCGGGGCCGGCCAGCAGCGAGGCGGCCAGCGCCGCCAGCACCGCGGCCCGGTCCAGCTCGGCGTCGGTGCGCGAGACCCGGTCGAGCGCCTGGTCCAGCAGCTGCTCGGCCTCGGTGTGCCGCCCGGCAAGCAGGTGCTCCTCGGCCAGCCGCAGCAGGGCGCGGGCCCGGCCGAGGTCGTCCCCGGTGTCGGTGAACAGCGGCAGGACGGCGCGGGCGGTGGCGGCGGGCTGGTCCTGGCCGGGCGGCAGGCCGCGGGCGGCCAGGGCGAGCCGGGCGTGCGCGGCGTCCAGCGGGTCGGCGGCCGCGTCGCGCACCTGGGCGAGGACGGGCAGGGCCTCGTCGGCGCGGCCGAGGGCGAGGCGGGCCTCGCCGAGGCGGCGCAGCACGGGGCCGGCGGCGCGCTCGTTGGGGTAGTGCAGCCGGACGGCGCGTTCCAGCAGGTCGGTGGCGGTGGGCAGGTCGGCGCCGGCCAGGGCCCGGGCCCCGGCGGCGCCCAGGGCGGCGGCCGCCCGGGTGCGCAGGGTGTCGGTGCGGGCGTCCAGCAGGCCGAGTTCCAGCCGGTAGCGGTGGGCGCGCTCCAGGTGGCCGCCGACGGCGGCGTGCCCGGTGGAGCGGACGGCCGGCAGGTCGGCGGCCCGTTCGTGGCGCTCGGCGCGGGCCCGCTTGGACATCGACTGGTAGACCGACTCCTGGACCAGGCCGCTGCTGAACCGGTAGCCGGTGCCGGTCGGTTCGACCAGGCGGCGCTCGGCCAGCCGGGCGAGCGCGGCGTGCAGCCGGGGCGGGGTGCCGTCCGCCTCGGCGGGCGGACCGACCGGCAGGCCGTCGATCGGGCCGGTGAAGACGTCGTCCTCGGGATCGGCGAAGGCGTCCTGATCGGAGCCGCCGTGCGCGAGTTCGGCCAGTTCGGCGGCGGTGAAGGCGCGTCCGAGGACGGCGGCGAGGTCCAGCGTGGCGCGCTCGTCGCGCTCCAGCCCGTCGATCTGGGCGCTGAGCAACGCCCGTCCGGTGGGCGGGAGTTCGTCGGCCAGGGCAGGGCCCTCGGCCTCGGTGAGGGCGGCCAGCAGCTCCTCCAGGTGCAACGGGTTGCCCTCGGCGCGCTCCAGCAACCGGGTCGGAACGGTGTCCTGGTGGGCGCTCAGCTCGGTCAACTGGGCGGCCAACAGTGCCGATTCGTCCCAGGACAGGCCGCCGACCGGCAGCGTCGGCAGCTCCGGGCGGGCGGCCTGGAGCTCGGGCCGCGCCAGACCGAGCAACAGCACGGGAGCCGAGCCGAGCAGCTCGACCAGCCGCTCGGCGGCGTCCAGCAGGACCGGGCCGGCCCACTGGCAGTCGTCCAGGACGAGGACGGCGGGGCGCTCCACGGTGCGGCCGCGCAGGATCGCGGCCAGCAGCTCCAGCGACTGCCCGGCGCCGATCCCCGGCGCGGTCGCCTCGTCCAGCCGGGCCAGCGCCTCGGCCGGGGCCGCGCCCTCGGGCTCGTCCAGCAGGGTGCGCACCGCCTCGGCGAGCGGCGCCAGCACGCCCTGCTCGCCGAAGCTGCGGCACCGGGCGGTGCCGCAGCGCGCGGTGCGCCGGCCCACCCGCTCGCGCCACTCGCGCACCAGGCGGGTCTTGCCGATCCCGGCCTCGCCCGCCACCAGCAGCAGCTCGGCCCCAGAGCCGCCCGCCACCCGGGCCAACGCGGCGTCCAGACCGGCCAGTTCGCGGTCCCGGCCGACCAGCGGCACGTCGAAGCGGCGCAGCAGCTCCGGGTCGTCCTCGTCCAGGCCGACCAGGCGGTAGGCGGTGACCGGCTCGGCCTTGCCCTTGAGTCGCAGCGGGCCGACCTCGTCCACCTGGGCGGCCGGGCCGGCCGCGCGCAGCGTCTGCGGGCCGATCAGCACCTGGCCGGGGGCGGCCTGGGTCTGCAGCCGGGCGGCGATGTTCACGGTCTCGCCGGAGATCAGCGCCTGGCGCGCCGAGGCATCCGAACCCGCCACCACCTGACCGGTGTTGACGCCGATCCGGACGTCCAGCCGGACCCCGAGGGTGGCGTCCAGCTCGGTGTTGAGGTCCTCCAGGTCCTCCAGCATGGCGAGCGCGGCGGCCAGCGCCCGGTGGGCGTCGTCCTCCCGGATCACCGGTACGCCGAAGACGGCCATCACGGCGTCGCCGATGAACTTCTCCAGGGTGCCGCCGTGCGCCTCGATCCGGTGGTGCATCCGCTCGAAGTAGCGCAGGATCACCTCGCGCAGGGTCTCCGGGTCGAGCGCGCCGGACAGCGCGGTGGAGTCGACCAGATCGCAGAAGACCACCGTGACCAGTTTGCGCTCCTCGGCGGCCAGGTCGAGGGCGGCCGCCCGGGGTGTGCCGCAGGAGGGGCAGAACTGGTCGTTCGTGGCGACGAGTTGGGCGCAGAGTGGGCAGGGCATGGGGGCCGTCCTTCGGTCGTCCTCCGCGGTGCGGGGCGTACGGGGCGCGGGCGGTGCGGATGCTCGGGCGCGGGGCTGTCCGGCGCCCGGGCAGCCGGGCGCAGGGGGTGTTCGGGTACTCGGGCCAGGGTTGCGGCGGCGGCTTCGGGCCCGGTTCGGGAACGCCCGGCGATCGGTATGGCCGCAGGCCGCGCGGTGTGCTGCGGGGCCGGAGGGCACCCCGCGCCGCCGGGCGGGCGCCGCCGGCGGGGCCCCGGCCTGCGGCCATACCGGTGGCCAACCGCCACCGAAGCCGGGCGCAGCCGGCCCCTCCCACCATGGTCGGTGCGGCGGGCAGCCGCTCGCCGTCACCGTGACGGCCCACCTGTGGAAGGGAGTTCGACCATGGCTGAGAACATCGACCAGAACGTCGGCGAGAACGGCGAGGAGACCCCGGAGGTCGAGGCGCACGCCGCCAACGTCCTGGACCTGCAGTCGATGAAGGTCCTCTCCGAGGCCTCGGACGGCAACTGCTTCAGCCTGATCAGCTACGTCGGCGGCGCCGAGACCTCGGCCTGACCGACCGGTCGCGGATCGAACCACCGGGCCGGACGCGGGGACGGGCGCACCCTCGCCCCCGGCGGCCGGACGGCGCAAGGCTTCCGGGGCGGTCCCGTCGACACGGGGCCGCCCCGGCCCGATGCCACCCCCCCAGGAGGACGGCCATGGAGCCCACCCCGCTCGCCCGCAACCGGGACTTCCGGCTGCTCTGGGCCGGCGGCCTGCTGGCCTCGCTCGGCTCCCAACTCGCCTCGATCGCACTGCCGTTGCTCGTCCTTCGGGAGACCGGCTCGGCCGCCCGGGCGGGCGCCATCGGCACCGTCTCGGTCGGTGCGCTGCTGCTCACCATGCTGCCCGGCGGCGTGCTCGCCGACCGGATCGAGCGGCGCCGGCTGATGCGGATCTGCGACGTCGGCAGCCTGCTCGCGGTCAGCGCCCTGGTCGTCGCCGTGCTGCGCGGGCACACCCCGCTGGCGCTGGTGCTGTTGGTCGCCGCCGCCGGGGCGCTGATCTCCAGCGTCTACGGGCCCGCCGCCGGCGCCCTGCTGCGCGCGGTGGTGCCGCGCGACCAGGCCCGGGAGGCCTCGTCCCGGATGCAGGCGCGCGGCGCCGCGGCCCGGCTGGCCGGACCGATCGGCGGTGGCGCCCTGTTCGCCTGGCACCCGGTGCTGCCGTTCCTCGCCGAGGGCGTCGGACTGCTGCTGTCCACGGTCTGCGTGGCCCTGATCCGGACCCGCTCGAAACCCGCCGAGAAGAGCGGATCGGTCTTCAGCAAGCAGGAGTTGACCGCCGGGCTGGCCTTCATCTGGCAGCAGCCCTACCTGCGCACCCTGCTGCTGATCTTCGGCCTGGGGATGAACTTCGCCTTCAGCGCGCTGATGTTCGCCACCTTGGCCGTCGCCTCCGACGGCGGCCGCTCCGGCGTCGGCGGCGGCACCGTGGTCTCCTGCACCGCGGCCGGAGCGCTGGCGGGTGCGCTGCTCGCCCCGAGGCTGGGCGCCCGGGCGCGCGACGGCAGCCTGGTGGCGCTCGCCTGCTGGGCCTCCGCGCTGACGGCGGGCGTGCTGACGGTGACCCGGGTGCCGCTGGTGATCGGGCTGCTCTGCGCGGCCTGCATGTGCCTGTCCACCGTCGCCAGCATCGGCTTCGTCTCCGGCATGCTGCTCGCCGCGCCGCCGGACCGGATCGGGCGGGTGCAGAGCGCCGCCGGCTTCCTCTCCACGCTGATCCAGCCGTTCGGCCCGCTGGTGGGCGGCACCCTGCTCGGCGCGGTCGGCGGCACCCGGACCTTCGGCCTGCTCGCCCTTGCCATCGCCCTGTGCGCGGCCGTGGTCACCTGGGCGCCGCCGGTGCGGCGCGGACCGGTGCCGGTGCCCGCCGTCTGACCCGCCCCGCACCACCCGCCCCGGAGCGACCGGAAGAGGAGGCGCGCCATGGCCGGCGCCCACGAGACCCAGCTGTACTGCCTCGCCGACCCGATGTACTACGACACCCCGGGCCGACTGCGCGACCGGGCGAGCCGCTACGCGCCGGGGCTCGGCGAACCGCCCGCCGGCTGGCGACGCGAGCAGCGGGGGCTGTGGACGGTGCTGCGGCCCGACGGCGTCCCGCTGCCGGAGCAGGGCTGGAAGCTGCACGTGTCGGCGGTGGAGGACGGCGCCGAGGAGACGCTGGCCGTCGTCCACCGGATCTGCGCGCAGCGCCGGGTGGCGTTCAAGTTCCTGCGCAGCGCGGCGGCGCTGCGGGTCGCCAACGGCAAGTTCACCGGGCGCGGGAGCAGCGGCAAGTTCATCACCGCCTACCCTCGGTCGGACGCGGAATTCGCCGCACTGGCCGAGGAGTTGGCACGGGAACTGGACGGCCGCCCCGGACCGTACGTGCTGACCGACCTGCGGATCGGCACCGCCCCGGTGTACGCGCGCTACGGCGCGTTCGTCGAACTCTGGTGCGAGGACGGAGCCGGACGGCCGGTGCCCGCGCTGCGGGACCCCTCCGGCACCCTCGTCCCGGACCCGCGCGAGCCGGTGTTCCGGCTGCCGGAGTGGGTCGAGCCGCCCGAGGTGCTGCGCCCGCACCTGGCCGCGCGGGACGCGGCCGTCGGGGACCTGCCGTACCGGATCCTGGAGGTGTTGCAGTTCTCCGCCGCCGGCGGGATCTACCTCGCCGAGCGTCCGGGCACCGGGGAGCGGGTCGTGCTGCGCGAGGCCCGTCCGCACGCCGGACTGGACGCCGCCGGGGCGGACGCGGTGACCCGGCTGCGGCGCGAACAGTGGGCGCTGGAGCGGCTGGCCGGACTGGACTGCGTGCCCCGGCTGCACGAGGTGCGGACGGTGTGGGAGCACACCTTCCTCGTGCAGGAGCACGTCGAGGGCGTCCAGCTGTTCGACGAGGCGGTCCGGCGCTACCCGCTGGTGCACCAGGACTGCACGGCCGAGCAGCGCGCCGAGTACGCGCAGTGGGTCGACGGGGTGGTCGCCGGGCTGGAGAAGGCGCTCGGCGCGCTGCACGGGCGGGGCGTGCGCTTCGGGGACCTGCACCCGGCCAACGTGCTGCTCCGGCCGGACGGTTCGGTGGTGCTGGTGGACTTCGAGTACGCGGCGGAGGCGCACGACCGGCTGGTGCCCGCGGCCGGCGCGGCCGGGCTGCGGATCCCGCCGGGGCTCGACGGCACCGACGCGGACCGGTACATGCTGTGGGCGACCTGGCTGATGCTGCTGATGCCGGTGCTGGAGCTGGCCGACCGCGACGAGGGGAAGCTCGCGGCGCTGGAACGGCGGGCGCGGGAATGGTTCGGACTCGGGCCGGAGGAGGGGCCGGTGCGTCCAGGGGTGCTGACGGCGCGGACGGAGTCGGTGAGCGAACGGCGGGGCCGGGAGCTGCTGGACGGCCCGTCCTGGACGCGGGCCCGCCGCGAACTGGTCGCGGGCATCCACGCGGGAGCCACCCCCGACCGGCCGGACCGGCTCTTCCCCGGGGACGTCGCCGGGTTCGCCGACGGCGGCACGGGCGTCGCGCACGGCGCCGCCGGCGTGCTGTACGCGCTGCACCGGGCGGGCGCCGACTGGCCGCAGGAGTACGCCGACTGGCTGGTCGCGGCACTGCGCCGGCGCGGGGCCCGGCCGGGCACGGGCGGGCTGTACGACGGCCCGCTCGGCACCGCCGTGGTGCTGGCCCGAACCGGGCGGGCGGAGGCGGCCGCGGAACTGCTGGCGGCGGCCCGCACCGCCCGTCCGGCTCGCCAGGTCGGCCTGTTCGGCGGGCGGGCCGGCGCCGCGCTCGCCCGGCTGCGGCTGGCGGAGGCGCTGGGCGGCCGGCGGGAGGAGGCGGACGCGCTGGCCGACGCCTGCGAGCTGGCGGCGGTGGTCCGTGGCGAGCCGGTGGACGGGCTGGACGCGCCCTCGGCGGCCGGGCTGCTGTACGGGCTGGCGGGCATCGCCCTGCTGCAGCTGCGGCTCTACCGCCGGACCGGCGAGCCGTGGCTGCTGGACGCGGCGCGGCTGGCGCTGGAGCGGGCCGTGGCGCAGTGCGTACGGGTGCCGGACGGGTCGCTGCAGGTGCTGGAGGCCGGACGGCGCCTGGCCTACCTGGACCGGGGGAGCAGCGGGATCGCGCTGGTGCTGCGGGAGTACCTGGAGACGGCCGCGCTGCCCGGCGGGCAGGAGTTCCTGGCCGACGTCCGGACGGTCTGCGGGCCCGGGTTCGTCCGGGAACCGGGACTGTTCCGGGGGCGGGTCGGGCTGACCCTGGCGCTGCGGGGGCTGGGCGGCGCGCCGGAGGCCGTGGCCGGGCAGGTGGCGCGGCTGCAGTGGCACCTGGTGGCGCGGCCCGAGGGGCTGCTGGTGCCGGGGATGCGGCTGCGGCGGTTCTCGGCGGACCTGCACACCGGGGCGGCGGGTGTGCTGCTGGGGCTGTGGGGGCTGGAGGAGGAGCGGGGGGACGTGCTGGACCTGCTGACCCTGGGGTGAGGCCGGGGGCAGGGGCCGGGGGGCCAGGAAGCCCGGTGGCTCGGGGCCCGGCGGCCCGGGGTCAGCCGTCCCCGGGCCCTTCGCGGCTGCCTCCGGCCCCGGCGCGGCGTCAGGAGACCACGGTGAGCGGGTCCGCGGCGTGCTCGCGGGCGTGCAGGTGGGTGAGCCGGGGGAGCGCGTAGAGCGCGGCGTGGGCGGTGACCTCCCCGGTGGGCGAGGTGACGGCCCCGGTGTCGGTGAGCGCCTCCAGGGTGCGCAGGGCCAGCCGCTCGGGGCGGCCGAGGGCGGCGGCCGCCTCGGGGAGGGTGAAGAGCAGGGACAGCGGCAGGGCGGCGAGCCGGGCGAGGGCGAGGCGGCCCTGGTCGGTGAGGTCCCGCCAGCCCGAGTCGAGCCGGTTCCGGACGGTGACGTCCCCGGCCTCCAGCTCGTCCAGGGCGCCCGCCGGGTCCTCCAGCCGGGCCGCGTACTCCGCGAGCGGCAGGTGGCGCAGCACGGCCAGCCGGGTGCCGGCCACCCGGACGGCGAGGGGCAGCAGCCCGCAGGCGTCCACGATCCGGGCGGCGGCCGCGCGGTCGGTGCCGATCCGGCCGGTGCCCACGATGCGGCCGAGCAGTTCCAGGGCCTCGGCGGGAGTGAGCGGCGGGACGGTGGTCCGGTGCACCGAGGCCAGCCCGGCGAGCTGGCTGCGGGAGGTGACCAGGACGGCGCTCGGGCCGTGACCCGGCAGCAGTTCTCGGACCACGGCCTCGTCCGGGGCGTCGTCCAGGACCAGCAGCATCCGGCGGCCGGCGAGCGAGGCGCGCCAGAGGGCGGTGGCCCGGCCGGGGTCGGCGGGGGCGCGATCCGCCGGGGAGGTGCCCGGCCGGGCGGTGAGGGAGGCCAGTTCGGCGAGCACCTCGGGCAGCGCACGCGGGGTGCCGTCGCCGGTGCGCAGCCGCACCAGCAGCCGGCCGTCCGGGAAACGGTCGGCGAGCAGCCGGCCGGCGTGGACGGCGAGCGCGGTCTTGCCGCTGCCGGCCGGCCCGGAGAGCACCGTGACGCGGCCGCTGCCCTCGCCCAACCGGTCGACCAGTTCGCGCAGTTCGGCCGTCCTGCCGGTGAAGTCGGCCGTGTCGGCGGGCAGCAGGTCGCCGTGCGGGGCGGTGCCGCGCTCCGGGCGGGCCGCGGTGGGCCCGGTCCGGCCGCGGGCGAGCAGCTCGCGGTAGCGGGCGGTCAGCGCGGGGCTCGGCTCCAGGCCCAACTCGCGTGCGAGCAGCTGGCGGTGGGTGTCGTAGACGGCGAGCGCCTCGGCCTGGCGGCCGGAAAGGTGGAGGGCGTTCATCCGGGCCGCCTGGAGGCGTTCGCGCAGCGGGTGGCGCTCGGCGAGCTCGGCCAGCTCCTCCACGACGTCCGCGGCGTTGCCCAGCTCCAACTCGGTCTCCGCCCAGTCCTCGTGGACGCCCAGGCAGCGGGCCTCCAACCGGCGCGCCTCGGCCTCGACGGCGGGTGAGGAGCGCAGGTCGGCGAGCGGCGCGCCGTGCCACAGGTCGAGGGCCTGGCGCAGCAGCCGGGCGGCGGGGGCGAGCGCGCCGCCGTCGGCCGCGGCCCGGCCGGCCCTGGCGAGGGCGCGGAACTGCAGCAGGTCGAGCTCGGGTTCGGCCGCCCGGAGCAGGTAGCCGCCGGCCGAGTGGACCAGCCGGTCGGGCCCCTCCTCGCGGCCGAGCAGGGTGCGCAGGGTGCAGATGTAGACCTGGAGGTTCTTGCGGGCGGTGCGCGGCGGCTCCTCCGGCCAGACGGCGTCGGTGAGCAGGTCGACCGGGACGGCCGTGTTGGCGCGGCTCAGCAGGACGGCCAGCACCAGCCGCTGCTTCAGCGGCCCGAGGGCCAGCGGCCGGCCGGCGGCCTCGCCGGTGAGCGGGCCGAGGACGGAGAAGCGCAGCCGGGTGGCGGCGGCGGGCTGGGCCAGGGGCATCGGCGTACCTCCGGGGCGAGGGCGGGGCGTGACCGTCCGGCGAGGGTGAGGGCTGTGCGGGTGAGGGCTGTGCGTGGGCGGGTGCGGTGCGGTGCGGTGCGCATTGCGGTGCGTGGTGCGGTGCGTGGTGCGACCGACGGTTCGACGGCGGTCGTCGCTGCGCGCAGGCTACTTGACGGTCGATCGGGGCTGAAGGGCACGGAATCGGGCCGGTTCGCGCACGCCGTCCTCACAACCGGGGCGTCCGGGGGCCGGGCCGGCGGGGTGTACCGCACCGCGGTGCGGACGGTGATCCGGCAGGTCGGGCCGGGTGCGCCACGGTGCCGGGGCCCGGCGCGCGGCCGGCGTACGGGCGTCCGTCGGCCGGGTGTTCGGGTGTGCGGGGAGGGCGGTGCTCCGGTGGTTCTCGACCGGGGCTCCGCAGTCGGGCGAGCGCGGCCCGAGTGGACGGGCCGACGGCCGGGAGGTCCCGGCTCACCGGTCGGGAAGTCCCGGTCCGGCGCCGGGAACTCGGGTCCAGCGGCCCCGGGCGGGCGGGCCCAAGGGCCCTGGGGCCGGAAGGCGGCCTGTTCGGATCATGGAGCGCCAATCATTCGTACGACGTTCCTAAGGAGTGGGTCCTTGAGCGCCATCCAGGCACAGGGCGACCCCACGCGACCGCCGACGGCCGTACCGGCCGCGGCGGTTCGGGCCAGGAGGCCCGGTTCGGCCCTGGTCAGGCTGTTGACCACCACCGATCACAAGACGATCGGCACCATGTACCTGGTGTCGTCGTTCGCGTTCTTCCTGATCGGCGGCGTCCTCGCCCTGGTCATGCGTGCCGAACTCGCCCGGCCGGGGACCCAGATCCTCTCCAACGAGCAGTTCAACCAGGCCTTCACCATGCACGGCTCGGTGATGCTGCTGCTGTTCGCGATGCCGCTGTTCACGGGCTTCGCGAACTGGATCATGCCGCTGCAGATCGGCTCCCCGGACGTGGCCTTCCCGCGGCTGAACATGCTGTCCTTCTGGCTGTTCATGTTCGGCTCGCTGATCGCCGCCGCCGGCTTCGCCACCCCGCAGGGCGCCGCCGACTTCGGCTGGTTCCTCTACGCGCCGCTGTCCGACGCGGTCCACTCGCCCGGCGTCGGCTCCGACATGTGGATCATGGGGGTGACGCTCTCCGGCTTCGGCAGCATCTTCGGCGCCGTCAACTTCATCACCACGATCATCTGCATGCGCGCCCCGGGCATGACGATGTTCCGGATGTCCATCTTCTGCTGGAACGTGCTGCTCACCTCGGTGCTGGTGCTGCTGGTCTTCCCGGTGCTGGCCGCCGCGCTGCTGGCCCTGGAGTGCGACCGCAAGTTCGGTTCGCACGTCTTCGACCCGGCCAACGGCGGGGCGATGCTGTGGCAACACCTGTTCTGGTTCTTCGGGCACCCGGAGGTGTACATCCTGGCGCTGCCGTTCTTCGGCATCGTGTCGGAGGTCATCCCGGTGTTCAGCCGCAAGCCGATGTTCGGCTACGCGGGACTCATCGCCGCGACGGTGGCCATCGCGGGCCTGTCGGTGACGGTGTGGGCGCACCACATGTACGTCACCGGGCAGGTGCTGCTGCCGTTCTTCTCCTTCATGACCTTCCTGATCGCGGTCCCGACCGGTGTGAAGTTCTTCAACTGGGTCGGCACGATGTGGAAGGGCTCGCTGAGCTTCGAGACCCCGATGCTCTGGACGGTCGGCTTCCTGGTCACCTTCCTCTTCGGCGGTCTGACCGGCGTGCTGCTCGCCGCGCCGCCGATCGACTTCCACGTCTCGGACTCGTACTTCGTCGTCGCCCACTTCCACTACACGCTCTTCGGCACCGTGGTATATGCGATGTTCGCCGGCTTCCACTTCTGGTGGCCGAAGATGACCGGCAAGAAGCTCGACGAGCGGCTCGGCAAGATCACCTTCTGGACGCTGACCGTCGGCTTCCACGCCACCTTCCTGGTGCAGCACTGGCTCGGCGCGGCGGGCATGCCCCGCCGCTACGCCGACTACCTGGCCTCGGACGGGTTCACCACCCTGAACACCGTCTCGACCATCGGCTCCTTCCTGCTCGGCCTGTCGATCCTGCCGTTCCTCTACAACGTCTGGAAGACCGCGAAGTACGGCGAGAAGGTCACCGAGGACGACCCGTGGGGCTGGGGCCGGTCCCTGGAGTGGGCGACCTCCTGCCCGCCGCCGCGGCACAACTTCGTCAAGCTGCCCCGGATCCGCTCCGAATCCCCGGCCTTCGACCTCCACCACCCGGACATCGCGGCCCGCGACGTCCTGGTGCACAGCGGCAAGCCCGCCGCCCACCTGGGCGACGTGGAGCCGGTGAAGTACGACCGGCCGCTGAGCCGGGCGGACCGGGCGCGGTTGTCCTCGGGCCCCGCCGCCGCCTCGACCGCACCGACCGCACCGGCCGTGGCGTCCAGCGCCCCGGCGTCGTCCACCGCGACCGCCGCGACCGACGACCCGCCCCCCTCGGACGGCTGAGGCCGCCCCCCGAACGCCGTCCCCGCCCGCGTCGCTGCCCCCGGGCGGGCGGGGACGGCCCCGCTCCCTCACCCCTTCGTGACCAGGAAGGCCGGGTCGTGAACCACACCGTTCTCGCCATCGGCACCGCTGCCCTCACCGCGAGCGGCTGTGTCTGGTACCTGCCCGCCATCGCCGACCTCCAGGCCGGCGCCGACCGCCCCCGCTCCACCCGGACCGCCGCGGCGGCCTGCGTGCTGTGGTGGGCGGCGCTCGCGCTGACGGGCGGACTGCTGCTCGTCGTACCGGACTGGCGGCCCGCCGCACAGATCGCCCTCGCCGGTCTGGTCGGCGGCACGGCGCTGCGGGTGCGGGCGCTGCGGGACCGCCGGCGCGAGGTGCGGGAGACGGCGGCGCGCTGGGCCGCGCTGGACACCGGCCCGGCGCCGCGCACCGGCCGGCCGCTCGCCGTCGCCCTCGCCGGCTGGCTGGTGGTCGGCGCCGCCGTCGCCTCGCTGGGCTCGGCGGCGATCCTGCTGTCGGGCGGCGGCGGGGCCGGCCCGCGCGTGGTCCTGGCCGCGGTCAGCGGCGCGGCGGTCGCCCTCGCGTTCCTGCTGATGGGGCTGGGGAACGTCCGCCGTCCGGGGCGCTGAACCCGGCGCAATGGGGCCGTTCGACCCTGGGACCCGGCCGCGCCGCGGGTGATGATGCCCTGGGCCCCGCTGGGAGTGTGCGGGGGTGACGAAGGTGGAGCCGCGTGATGGCGACCAAGACGGAGGGGGCCGGGGCCCCGGCCCCGGTCCGGGTGTTCCTGCTGGACGACCACGAGGTGGTGCGCCGCGGGGTGCACGACCTGTTGGACGGCGAGCCGGACCTGGAGGTGGTCGGCGAGGCCGCGACCGCCGAGCAGGCGCTGGTCCGGGTGCCGGCGCTGCGCCCCGACGTCGCCGTGCTGGACGTCCGGCTGGCCGACGGCGACGGCGTCTCGGTCTGCCGTGAGCTGCGCTCCCGGATGCCCGACCTCGCCTGTCTGATGCTCACCTCCTTCGACGACGAGGAGGCACTGCTGGACGCCGTGATGGCGGGCGCCGCCGGCTACGTGCTGAAGCAGATCAGCGGCACCGACCTGGTCGCCGCCGTCCGCACCGTCGCCTCCGGCCGCTCGATGCTCGACCCCGGCGCCGCCACCCGCCTGCTCAACCGGCTGCGCAGCGACGCCGAACCCGCCCAGCCGGTCACCACCGGCCCCGGGCTGACCGTGCGCGAGCAGGAGGTGCTGGCGCTGATCGGCGAGGGCCTGACCAACCGGCAGATCGGCGAACGCCTCTACCTCGCCGAGAAGACGGTGAAGAACCACGTCTCGCGGCTGCTCGCCAAACTCGGCGTGGAGCGCCGGGTGCAGGCGGCCCTGATCGCCACCGAGCTGCGCCGGGCGTCCGCCGCCGCGAAGTCCTCCCCGCTGAGCGGCGGCCGGGGCTGACCCGGCCCGCGGGTCGGTGGGAGCGCGGTGCGGGGCCCTCGGCGGGCTCCGCCGGGACCATCGGCCCTCGTGATCGGACCCGGCCCCGGGTGAGCATCGCTCGCATGAACCACGATCAGGTCCGGGACCCCCGGCACTCCTCGTCCGACCGGCCCGCGCTGCCCGAACTCCGCGAACTCGACCGGAACCGGGCCCTGGAGCTGCTGGGCCGGGCCGACGTCGGACGGGTGGTCTACACCGTCGACGCCCTCCCGGCCGTCCTGCCGGTGCCGTTCCGGCTGGTGCCCGGCGGCGTGCTCGTCTCCGCACCCGCCGAGGCCGGACTGGCCCGGGCGGTCGACGGCGCGGTGATCGCCTTCGAGGCCGACGAGGTGGACGGCCGGGACGGCTCCGGCTGGTTCGTCACCGTCCTCGGCCACGCCCAGGTCCGCCGGGGCACCGCCGACGCGGCGGACACGCTGCGGATCCGGATCCGCCCGGAACTGGTCATCGGCCGCTGCCTGGCGTGAGGTTGCCCGCTGCCGGGCAGCCGGGCCAACGGACTGCCGGACTGCCGGACTGCCGGACTGCCGGACTGCCGGACTGCCGGTCCGACGGCCCGTGACCGGAGGCGATCCGTCCCCTACGCTGGGCCGGACACCGCCGACGGGAGGGACCGCGACGCCATGTTCGACCCCGTGATCGCCGCGCTGTACGAGCGCGACGAGACCAGCCGGACGCTGGGCATCGCCCTGGAGGAGGTGTCCACCGGCCGTGCGGTGATGCGGATGACGGTGGCCGCGACGATGCTGAACGGGCACGGCACCGCGCACGGTGGCTTCCTGTTCCTGCTGGCCGACGCGGCGTTCTCGTACGCCTGCAACAGCCACGGTCCGGTGACCGTCGCCCAGGCCGCGCAGGTGGCCTTCCTGGCTCCGGCGGCCGTCGGGGACGAGCTGGTCGCCGAGGCGGTGGAGCGTTCGCGGGCCGGGCGCAGCGGGATCTACGACGTGACGGTGCGCCGGGCGGACGGCAGGGTGATCGCCGAGTTCCGGGGGCAGAGCGTCGTCATCGGGGGCCGGCCGCAGTCGGGTTGAGCGGCCGGCCCGCCATCGGGGACTACTCCTGCGGGCGCTCGTCCAGGACCTGCTGGAGTTTGCCGGTCCGGGGGTTGGTGACCAGCTCCGAGCGCGGCACCCACTCCACCGCGAGGTGGTGGAGGCTGCCGACGGCGACCTCCGACGGGTAGAGCGGGAGGGCGGCGTACACGGCCTCGACCAGCCGGCCGGCGAGGTCGGCGGGCGGCTGGTCGAGGTGGCCGAGGCGCAGGATCAGGCCGTCCCGGCCGTCCCAGCGGCGCTGCACCAGCTGCATCCCGGCGATGTGGCGGCCGGGGTCGGCGGCGATCAGCACGGCTCGGACCTCCTCGGTGGGCAGGGTGACGGTGCCGACCCGGGCGCCCTCGGTGGAGCGGCCGAGCAGGCGGAAGCGGCGGCACCCGTCGTCCGCCCACTCGGCGCGGTCGCCGGTCGGGTAGCGCAGGATCGGCATCAGGGTGCGGAAGAGGTTGGTGACCACGACCCGGCCGGGCGTGCCGGGCGTGGTGATCGCCTCGCCGGTGACCTCGTCGAGCAGTTCCACCACCGTGCGGTCGGCGAAGGCCTCGTGGACCCGGACGTCGTCCCCGGGGACGGGCGCGCCCACCAGCCCGGCGTCGTTGGAGGCGTAGCCGACGGAGGCGACGGCCGCCTTCGGAAAGGCGCGGGAGAGCAGCGGGCGCAGGTCGGTGAAGAGCAGGTCCCCGCCGAACAGCAGCAGTTCCACCCCCTCGGCGCTCTCGCCGCGCCCGATCAGGCACTCGGCGACGGCGCTGAGCTTCATCGGCTCGCCGGCCAGCACCTGGACGCCGAAGCCGGTGATCAGGTCGGCGACGTACGGGTTCGGGGCGGCGCCGCCGACGCCGAGGCGGACGTTGTCCACGGGGGCGTGGTGCAGGGCGTTCTCGATGTACAGGAAGCCGCCGTAGAGTTCGCCGGCGGTGAAGAGGTTGGCCACCCGGTGCCCGGGCCGCAGCCCGGCCCGGACGAGTCCGGCGCCGAAGGCGGTCACCGAGTCGGCGTGCTCGGTGCGGGTCCACGGCGAGAACTTGGGGACGCCGGTGGTGCCGCCGGTCCTGTAGACGCCGGCGTCGGTGAGCGGGCCGGTCAGCACCCGGTTGTCGGGCCACGTGTTGGCGGCCCAGAACGCGGCCTGGTCGATCACGGGGAGCAGGTCGAGCCGGTCGACGCCCGGGGGCAGGTCGCGGTAGAGCTCGGCGTAGAACGGCGAGTCGGCGCGGGCGATCCGGATCAGCTCGGCCAGGGGTTTCGCGGGCATGGGCGGACTCCGTGGATGGGGAGGGAGGCGTCAGACGGTGGGGGCGGGCTGCCCGAGCCAGGTCCGGGCGAGGGTCTGGACGGCGGAGCCGTCGGGGTCGGCGAGCTTGGCGGCCAGGTAGTCGGCGGCCCACGGGCCGGTGGGCACCCGGAACGGCGGGCGCCGTTCGCGCAGGGTCCGGACCACGACCTCGGCGACCTCCCGGGCCGGCTGGCCGGCCGACTCCCAGCCCTGTCCGCCGACCCAGTCGAGGTAGCCGGTGAAGGTGGGCGCGTACGGGCCGGACGCGGCGCCGAGGGTGGTCCGGTCGATGTCGGGGAAGACGCCGAACCGGGTGTCCGGGACGAAGCCGGGCACCACCACGGAGACCAGGACGCCGTGCGCCGCCGCGACCGGGGCGAGTGCCTCCATGAACCCCTCGACGGCGAACTTGGCCGCGCAGTACGCCTCGTTGAAGGGCTGGCCGACCACGCCGTGCACGCTGCCGAGAGTGACCAGCCGGCCGCCCGAGGCGCGGAGCAGCGGCAGTGCGGCCCGGCTGACCGCGGCGACGCCGAAGAAGTTGACCTCCAGGTTGGCGCGCAGCGCCGCGTCGGTGGACATCTCCACGGTCGGGTCGGAGTTGGACACCCCCGCGTTGTTGACGACGGCGTCGAGCCGCCCGTGCGCCGCCCGCACCGCGTCCAGGCAGGCGGTGACGGAGTCGGGGTCGGTGACGTCCAGTCGGCGGACGTCCAGGGTGACCCCGGCGGCCTCGGCGGCGGCGCGCAGCGGCCCGGCCCGGTCGGGCTCGCGCAGCGTCGCGACGGTGGTGTACCCGGCCCGGGCCGCGGCGACGGCGGTGGCCAGGCCGATGCCGGAGGAGGTGCCGGTGATCAGCAGGACCCGCCCGGCGGGGTCGGTGAGGTCGGTAGGGGCAGCGGGGTCGGTAGGGGCAGCGGGGTCGGTGAGGGCGGTGGGGCCGGTGTGCGGGTCGGTCATGCGCCGGCCTCCGGGAGCGCTCCGGGAGCGGACGCGGTGGCCTCGGCGGCCCGCTCGCGTTCGGCCGCGTCGAGCAGCGGCTGGAGGCCGAGGGCGGGGAGGAAGGAGCAGGCGGCGAGCAGGGTGCCGCCGGCCATCACCACCCGGGCGGCGTCCAGGATCCCGAGCGGGCCGGTGAGCAGCGAGACGGCCAGGCCGCCGACCAGCGCGGCGAGCGGGATCACGCCCCAGGTGACGGTGCGGAAGGCGGCGTGCATCACGCCCTGGTTGCGCGCGGACATCCGGGACTGCCGGGCGGGGGCGCTGCACACGTTGATGCAGGACATGAAGAAGCCGTAGCAGCCCATGGTCACCGCGATGACCGGTCCGGCGGGCAGTGCGGGCGCGGCGAGCACGCCGAGTCCGACCAGGCAGTGCAGCAGCAGCGACCAGGCCATCGTGCGGCCCAGGCCGAAGCGCCGGGAGAGCCGGGGTGCAACCAGTGCGCCGGCCAGCGCGCCCACCGCCGCGACCGACATGGCCGCGCCGAAGACACCGACCCGCACGTCCAGGCCGCGGTAGGCCAGGACGGGCAGCACGGTGACGAACACCGGCCCGCCGCAGTTGAGGGTGACGGCGGCCAGCACCACCCGGCGCAGCACCGGATCGGCCCAGTTGAGCCGGAAGCCCCTGGTCAGCCGCTCCCGGATCGACCCCGCCTCGACCGTCCGCTCGCCCCACGGGCGCATCGAGCGGAAGCAGGCCGCCGAGACGAGGTAGCTGGCCGCGTCGACCAGCAGGGCGGCCACGCCGAGCGCGCCGTAGAGGGCGGCGGCGACGGAGGGCCCGGCGACCTCGGCGACCGAGCCGCTGCCCTCCAGCCGGGAGTAGGCGCGGACCATGCCGTCCTCGGGCACCACGGCGGGGACGGCGACCAGGTAGCCGACGTTGAAGAAGATGGTCGCGCCGCTGATGACGGCCACGCAGCCGAACAGCAGCGGGGTGGAGAGCACGTCCAGCGCGTAGGCGAGCGGGATCGCCGCCACGGCGACCAGTCGGACCAGGTCGCAGACCAGCATCGTCCGGCGCTTGTCCCAGCGGTCGACCAGCACCCCGGCGACCGGCCCGAGCAGTGGGATCCCGAGGTACTGGGCCATCGCCACCACACCGACCTGGAGGGCGGAGGCGTGCAGCACGAAGATCATCAGAGTCGGGACGACGAACACGGTGACCTTGTCGCCGACCAGGCTGACGCTCTGTCCGGCCCAGAACACCGAGAAGCTCCGGCCGAGCGGCGCCGGGCGGGCGGGCGGCTGCGTGCCGCCCCGCGCGGCGTCCGCCGCGGGTGCCGCCGTCACGACTCCTCCCGTACGACCAGCGTCGCCGTCTTGCCGGTGCGGCCGTTGCTGACCAGTTCGCCGACCGGGCGGACTCGGAAGGACCCGGGGTCGTGCTGGAAGGCGGTGCTGAGGGTGAAGGTGGCGCCGAACAGCTCCTTGCGCAGCCGCTCGACGTCGGGGGCGGCACCGGGGCCGGCGGCCAGCACCAGCACCTCCACGGAGGCGGCCCGGCCGCCCTGCTCGGTGAGCACCACCTGGGCCCTGGCCACGCCCGGCTCGCGCTCCGCCCGGGCGATCAGCTCGTCCACGTCCAGCCCGAGACCGCGCACCTGGACGACGCTGTCGCGCCGGCCCAGGACGCGCATCGCCGGTTCCGGCCGGCCGCACGGGCAGGCGGTCAACTCGCCCGCGTCGCCGGTGCGGTAGCGCAGCACCGGGTTGAGCATCTCCGGGTCGAGGGTGGTGAAGTCCAGCAGGCCTCCGGCGTCGGCGTGCACCAGCTGGGACGGCAGCGGGTGGAAGACGTCCGCCGGGCAGTGCGGGGTGTTGGTGCCCACCACCCAGGTCTCGGTGCTGCCGAACATGCCCCAGCGGCGCGCCTGCGGCGCCACCGCCGCCAGGTCCTCCGTCAGCTGTTCCTGCCAGGCCTCGCCGAGCCACAACACCTTGCGCAGCGACGGCAGTTCGACCCCGGCGGCCCGGGCGTGCGCGAACCAGAGCCGCAGCACGCTGGGGGTGCCGCCGATGGCCGTCACCCGGCGCGCGGCCAGGAAGTCCAGCCAGTCGCCGTACTCCTCCCCGGCGACCGAGCCGAGCGCGATGATCCGGCAGCCGGAGAGGTCGGCGAGCGCGGCGGCGAGGAAGTGCGCGCCCCACATCCGCCCGGCGCCCCAGGCGTTGACGAACACGTCGGTGCGGTCGAGCGGTTGCCAGTGGGCGTGCACACCGGCCATGTAGAAGCCGGTGGGGGCGTAGCCGACCTTGGGGGCGCCGGTGCTGCCGCCGCTCTGGAACAGCCAGGTGGCGGAGTGCTCGGCGGCCGGTTCGAGGTGGGCGAGGGCGGTGTTGAGATCGTCCTTGGCGAGCGGCGGGAGTGCGGCGAGCTGCTCCAGGGACCCGGCGTCGAGGTGGCTCGGGTAGCGCGGGGCCAGTGCGGGGACGCTCCGCAGCCGCTCCAGGGTGCGTCGGGCCACGGGCAGCCGGGGCCCGGCGGCCTCGGGGGAGAGGGAGAAGGCGGTCATCGGCGGTCCGTCCGGTGGGCGGGGGAGGGGGTGAGGTCGAGGGTGAGCGGGCGGGCGCCGTCGGCCAGCCACTTCGCGTGGCCGTCCCGGCAGGCGGCGAAGCGGGCCCGGGTGACCTCCCGTTGCAGGGTGCGCTCCGGGTCGGTGAGGTCCGGGGCGATCACGCCGTCCGGCTCCAGCTCGGAGAACCAGTACCGCTCGCCGTCGTACAGGAAGTCGACGCAGAAGAACGGGATCGGCAGCCGCTCGGCGAACCAGGCGGTGGCGGCGGCGAGTTCGGGCGGCACCGGGGGGAACTCCATGGTGCCGCCGCGGCTGGCGTTGGCGACCGGGGAGCCGGGCTCGGGGGTGCGCTTCATCACCGCGTACGGCTGTCCGCCGACCACGTACACCCGGTAGTCGACGGTGCCGTCGCCCAGGTACGGCTGGACCACCAGGGTGGTGTCGCCGCCCTGGGCGAGGCTGGCCAGCCCTCGGACGTCCTCGGGGCCGCGGGCCAGGTTGATCCCGCCGCCGCCGCACCAGCCCGAGGGCTTCACGATGGCAGGGTAGGTCATGTTCCCGAGCGCGACCTCGTAGACGTGCTTGCCGGTGTCGCGCCCGGTCCCGATCCGCACGGTCGGGATGGTCGGCACCGGAGAGCCGGCCAGGAACAGCAGGGTGGCCAGCTTGTCGTTGCCGATCAGCGAGACCTGCGGCGGGAACGGCAGGTAGAAACCGGCCTGTTCGAGCACCGCGTAGAGCGCGTACTGGTTGAAGACGTCCATCGACTGGTACGGCAGCGAGTACAGCGCGGTGATGAACAGGGTGTCCTCGGGCGTGACGGGCTCGTCGTCCACGTACACCCGGGGGCGCCCCGGCCCGGTGGCGTCGACCGAGACCGCCTCCGGGGCGTGCCGGCTCCAGCGCAGTCCGAGGTCCGCGGCGCACTCGGCGTAGAGGTCCCAGAAGAACCCGTGCCACATCTCGGCCATCCGGGAGGACTCCCGGTCGGGGAAGATCCAGCACATCCGGCGCAGTCCGCCGGTCGGGGGGTGGGCGCTCATCGTGCTCCTCGGGCTGGGTCGGGCGTGCGGGCCGGTCCGGCGGGGTGGGGTGCGGCGGACGACCCGGCCCACCAGCGGCGGCCGGCCTCGGGAAGGGTGTCCACCGGGTCGTAGTAGGGGTGGCGCCGGTCGAGCGCGGCCTGCGGGCCGTCGCCGTCGGGCGTCGCGTCCAGGCCGGTGCGGTAGTTCTTGGTCCAGTAGGAGATGCCGCGCTCGCGGTCGTACTCCACCGCCTGGTGCACCCAGCGCTTGCCGACGCGCGGGACGTCGCACACCAGGCGCGGAGTGGCGTACCCGGGCATGTAGCCCATGATCGCCTCCTGGAGGTGCTGCGCCCGGTGCAGCGGGGTCCGCCAGTGCTCCGCGCCCGGGACGAGGTCGCAGAGGTAGAAGTAGTACGGCAGGACGTTCGCTTCGCCCTGCAGGGCGAAGCAGAGGTCCAGCAGGTCCTCCGGGGTGTCGTTGACGCCGCGCATCAGCACGCCCTGGTTGCGGACGTCCCGGACGCCCGCGTCCAGCAGAGCCCGGGCCGCCTCGGCGACCAGCGGGGTGACCGACCGGACGTGGTTGGCGTGGGTGTGCACCGCCAGGTTGACGGCGCGGCCGGCGGCGATCCCGGCGACCTTCGCCACTCCCTCCAGCACCCGGGGCTGCAGCCAGTGCTGCGGCAGGCCCACCACGGCCTTGCTGGCGAGGCGGATGTCGCGCACCGAGCCGAGCTCCAGCAGCCGCAGCAGGAAGGACTCCAGGCGCGGCCAGGGCACGTTGGCGACGTCGCCGCCGGAGACCACCACGTCGCGCACCGAGGGGGTGCGCTTGAGGTAGTCGAGCATCTGCTCCTGCCGGTCGGCGGGGCGCAGCAGCAGCCGGGTCTTGGCCACCTGGGGGGTGGAGGTGCCGACCAGGTCCATCCGGGTGCACTGCCCGCAGTACTGCGGGCAGGTGGCGGTCAGCTCGGCCAGCACCTTGGTGGGGTAGCGGTGGGTCAGGCCCTCGACCGCCCACATGTCCGCCTCGTGCAGCGAGTCCCGCTCGGCCAGCGGGTGGCTGGGCCACCGCGGGTGGCGGTCGGCGCGCACCGGCAGCATGTACCGGCGCACCGGGTCGGCCAGGAACGCCTCGGTGAAGGCGGCCGGGGTGATCGGGGCACCGGGTGCCATGGTGTTCAGGACCTGCGGTGGCAGCAGGATCGGCATGGTGGCGAAGTCGGCCTGGTCGGCGGCGAGTTCGTCGTAGAACCGGTCGGTGAGCAGGTCGCCGACGACCGCCCGCAGCTGGCGGGCGTTCTTGACGGAGTGGGCGCGCTGCCACTGGGCGTCGCGCCACTGCGCCTCGGTGACCTGCCGCCAGCCGGGCAGCCGGCGCCAGTCGGGCTCGACCAGCGCCGTCCGCGCGTACTGGTAGGGCTGGCGGATCACGGGGTGGTCCATGGTGGTCTACTGGCCGGCGAGGAGGGTGGCGTAGCGGGTGCGCAGCTCGCGCTTGAGCACCTTGCCGGTCGGGCCGAGCGGGAAGTCCGCCGCCGTCCGGGCGATCCGGACGGCGGCGAGCGCCGTCAGCCCGGCCGCAGCCAGCGCCCCGTTGGCCGCGGCCCGCACCGATTCGGCGTCGGTGTCGGTGGCGTCCTCCTGCAACTGCACCACAGCGATGGGGTGTTGGCCCGTGCCGGGGCCTGCCGGGACGCCGACCACCGAGCAGTCCCGGACCAGGTCCGCGCAGTCGGCCAGCAGCACCTCCTCGATCGGCAGGCTGTAGACCGGGCCGGCGGCGGTGTCGATGACGTCCACCGTGCGGTCGAGGTGGTAGAAGCGGCCGTCGGCGTCGCGGCGGGCGACGTCGCCGGTGAGCCAGTAGCCGGACAGCTCGAAGCTCGCGGTCAGCCGTTCGTCGTTCCAGTAGCCCGGGGTCAGGGAGGGGGAGTCCACGGCGAGCAACCCGACCGTCCCGTCCGGGACTTCAGAGCCGTCGAGGTCCAGGACGGCGGCCTTGCGGACCACCTCCAGCGGCTTGCCGACACAGCGGTCGTCGCGCGCGCTCTCCGGGGTGGTGACCTGACCGAACAGTGCCATGCCCATCTCCGAGGAGCCCAGTCCGTCGACGAACTGCGAACCGGGCAGGGCGGGTTGCTCGGCCTTCTGCTGCGGCAGCAGCCAGGGGCGGATCAGCCCGGCGGGCCGCTCCCCGAGGGTGACCAGCCGGCGGACGTGCCCGTGGTGCGCGCTGTCGCCGGTGTTGAACCAGGAGTGGACCCTGGCGGCGCCGCGCACCGGCAGCTCCCCGGTGGCCAGTTCGACGAAGGTGCGCGGGAAGGAGGCGACCATGGTCGGCTGGAACGCCTCCATCACCGGCTCCACCACGGTGCGCCGCCAGTCCGACATCACCACGACCGGCAGGCCCAGCAGGACGGCGGTGAGGAAGTAGCTCAGGCCGCCGGCGTGGGTGTGCGGCATCAGCGACATCAGCCGGTCGTACGGCTCGGCGGGGAAGCGCACCATGCGCGGCTGCTTGCCGTCCCAGAACCCGCGGTGCGCCAGCATGGTGGACTTGGGGGTGCCCGTCGTTCCGGAGGAGTGGATCAGCGCCACCACGTCGTCGGCGCCGTGCCGGTACGGGTGTTCGGCGGGCAGCTCGACGGCGGCGGCGTCGAAGGCCCGCACCTCGGCGGCGAGCGCGAGGAAGCGCGGACGGCGCCCGGGGTCCTCGCGGTAGGCGGCGGCCAGCCGGGTGGTGTCGTCGGCGACGACCCCGACCACCCCGACGTGGTCCAGGTAGCGGACCATCACGTCGTGCCGCATCGCGTCGTTGACCAGCGCGGGGACGGCGCCCAGCGAGGTGAGCGCGAGGAAGTGGAGCAGCGGCTCCAGGCCCTCGGCGATGACGACGGCGACCGGCTCGCCGGGGCGCACACCGTTGGCGTGGTACCAGGCGGCGTAGCGGTCGCGCAGGGTGACCAGGTCGAGCAGGCTGTGGCCGCGCAGCACGACCTCACCGCGGTGGTCTGTGCGGTGGGTGAAGACGAACGGGACGGACCGGTGGGGGTTCGCCGCGACCGCGTGGTCGAGGAAGTTGCCTGCCCCGAGGGCGGGTTCGGACATCAGCCGCTCCCGGGCGGCGAGGGGCGCGATGGGACTCTGGTCGCTCATGACGGTCTCCGGACGTGGGGTGCCGGGCGCGGGGTTCTCGTGGAACCGGCGCCTGGGGGAGGGGTGGGGGGAGCTGCTCGCAGGCCCGTCGGGGCGTGCGTGGGCGTGCGCGTGCGCGTGCGTGCGCGTGCGGGGGTGCGGGGGTGCGGTGGCGGGGAGTGGTGCGGAGGTGCCGGTGGGTGCGGTCGGGCTAGCCGCGGTCGAGGACCTCGGCGACCACCCGGTGGCCGGAGCGGATCGCGCCCTCCATCAGGCCGAAGAACGCGGTGCTGGTCTCGGTGCCGGCCCAGTGCACCCGGCGGTGCGGCGCGGTCAGCGTGGGGCCGAGCCGGGTCCAGTCCCCGGGCCCCAGCAGCGCGGCGTAACAGCCCCGGCTGAACGGGTCGTCGAGCCAGTCCGTGACGTGGAAACCGACCGGCTCGGGGAGCATCGGGAACAGCCGCCCGGCCTGGGCGAGGGTTTCGGCGCGCTGCTGCTCCGGGGTGAGCGCGCCGAACCGGTGGGCCTCGGCACCGGTGACGAAGCCGGTCAGGACGCCGATCCCGCCCTCGGGGGAGTCGTCCACGGTGGAGAGCAGCGGCCCCCGGGCGTTGACCGACCAGCCGGAGAGACCGTGGTCGCGCCAGACCGGCGCCGGGTACACCAGGTGCACCTTGACGGCGCAGCCGCGCGCGGTGCGCTCCCCGGCCCGGGGCACCGGCAGGGCGGGCTCGTACGCGATCGCGTCGGCGAGCAGCGGGGGCAGGGCCATCACCGCGACGTCCGCCCGGTACGCGCTCCGGTCGGTGCGGACGGTCACCGCGCGGTCGTCCTGGTGGACGGCCAGGACCGCCTCGCCCAGCCGTACCCGGTCACCCAGCCGCTCGGCCAGCCGCTCGCACAGCCGGTGGGCACCGCCGTCGATCCGGTCCTGCTGGGCGCCTCCGGCGAAGGCGTTGAGGTAGCGCAGACCGCCGCCGGAGCGCAGGTAGAAGGCGAGGTGCAGGACGGAGACGTCGGCGGGGTCGGCGGCGCACATCTCGCCCAGGAAGAGCGGGAAGAAGAGCCTGGCGTCCGGGTGGGAGAGGTGCTGCTCGGCCCACTCGGCGGCGGTCAGGGTGTCCAGCCGCTCGGCGTCCGGGGTCAGCCAGGGGGCCTCCGGCCTTACGGCGGCGGTGAGTTGGGCGAGGCGCTCGAAGAGGTCGCCGAGGGCGACGGCGTTGAGCGGCGGGAACCGGCCGTCCCGGGTGGCGGTGCCGGTGGCGGTCCGGTCCGCCGGGGCGCTGTCGGGGTCGGGATCGGGGTCGCGATCGGGGTCGCGATCGAGTGCGAAGCGGCTGGCGCCGAGCATCGTGGTGGGGGTGGTCTTGAGACCCAACTCCGAGGCCAGTGCGAGCAGTTCGGTGTGCCGGTCGCCCAGGTAGGCGGCGCCGCCGTCCACCCATGTGCCGGGGGCGGCTTCGATGCCGTGGGTGCGTCCGCCGACCCGGTCCCGGGCCTCCAGGACGGTGACGTCGAATCCGCGCGCCGCCAGTCCGGTCGCCGCGGTCAGCCCGGCGAGTCCGGCGCCGACCACGACGGCGGTGCCCCGGCGGTCCTCGCGGCCGTGGTCCTGGCGTCCGTGGCTCTGCTGTCCGTGGCTCTCGCGGCTGTGGCCCTGACGTCCGTCGCCCTCGCGTCTGTGGTCCTCGCTCATGCGGTGGTCGCGATGCGGTGCGCCAGGCGGGCCGGAGTGGGGGCGAGCAGGAAGTCGTCGAAGGTCAACTCGACACCGTGGGTGCGGGCGACCGCGCTCAGCACCCGGGTGGCGACCAGGGAGTCCCCGCCGAGGTCGAAGAAGTCGGAGTCGGCGGTGACGTCCTCGCGTTCCAGGACGCGCCGGAAGACGGCCTCCAGGTCGTCCGCTGTGGAACCGGTGCCGGTGTTCGGGCCGGCGGGGGTGGTGAGGTCAGTGCTCATGGGAGGTCTCCTTCGACCTGTCGGGGGAAGCCGCGTAGCGCAGGTGACAGCCGGCCCGGTCGATCTTTCCGCTCGGAGTGTGCACCAGTCGGGGCACGAGGGTGATCCGGCCCGGTACCAGGTGGCCGGGGACCCGGTCCCGCAGGAAGGACAGCAGTTCGCGGTCCAGCTGCCGGGCCCGGGTGTGCGGGCGCGCCACCACGTACGCCACCAGGGTGGTGCGGCCGGCCGCCGTGGTGCCGGTGACGGCGGCGGCGGTGACCTCGGGGTGGCCGGTGAGGTGCGCCTCGACCTCGGCCGGGTCCACCCGGATGCCGCGGACCTTCAACTCGCCGTCCAGGCGGCCCTGGTGGGTGAGCAGTCCGTCCGGGTCGCGGCTCATCCGGTCGCCGGTGCGGAAGAACCGCCCGCCGTCCAGGGTGGTGAACCGCGTCGAGGTCGCCTCGGGCAGGCCGAGGTAGCCGAGCGCGAGGGCAGGCCCGCCGATCAGCAACTCGCCCTGTTCGTCCAGGTGTTCGACGACGTGGGGCAGGGCGCGGCCGATCGGCGCGCGGGTGGTGCCGTCCCAGGTCCGCCCGGGCGCCAGCGGGCCGGCGAGGTCCACGGCGTGGGTGATCTGGGTGGTCTCGGTGCAGCCGTACGTGTTCAGCAGCCGGACCGCTCCGGTGGGCAGCCGGGCCCAGTCGGCCAGTCGGGCCGGTCCGGCGGCCTCTCCGCCGATCACCAACAGGCGCAGGCAGGAGGGCAGTCGGTCGCCCGAGTCGACCAGGTGGTGGACCAGTTCGTGCCAGAAGGCGGTCGGCAGGTCCAGCACGGTGATCCGTTCGCGCTCGACCATCCGCAGGAACCGGGGGAACGACCCGCTGTGCGCGTCCCGGTCCAGGACGAGGGCCGCACCCGTGGTGAGGGCCGGGAGGATCTCCTCGAAGCAGGTGTCCCAGTTGAGCGAGGCGAACTGGAGCACCCGGTCCTCGGGGGTGAGGCCGAACAGCTCGCCCAGGGCCCGGGCCGTGGTCGCGACGGCCCGGCGGGGTGTCACGACGGGTTTCGGCTGCCCGGTCGAACCCGACGTGAAGAGAATGTAGGCCGGTTGTTCCGGGTCGTTCCCGGCGGGGTTCGCCGGGGGGCGTCCCGGGGGGTCCCCGGTGAATTCGGGTGGTTCTGGTAACTCCCGTAATGGGAGGTCGAGTCGGAGGACGTCACCGGATCGTCCGGACACCGCGGAACGGCACCGTGCGGCCGCCGCCATGGCTTGTCGGCGGGCCGTCGGGAATGCCGGATCGACGGGGCAATAGGTGCCCCCGGCGGCCAGCACGCCGAGAAGTGCGACCACCGTTTCCGGGGTGTGGAGTGCCGGCACGGCGACCGTGCCGGGATCCGGGCCCAGGCGTGTGGCCAGGGCGTTCGCCGACTCCAGGAGCCGGCCGAAACTCAGGGCGTGTCCGTTGTGGACGATCGCCGGACGACGGGGATTTCGACGTGCGATTTCACTGAACACGTCGATCAGGTCGGGGACGACCCGGAGGGAACCACGATTATTTGACATGCCCGCCCCAAAATGGAGCCGAGAAGTGCTCATCCGTGCTCGGCGAACGGCGACTCTACCTTCGAACATGCGTGGCGACAATGGATGTTGAGGCTGTTCTTCCAAGGGGCCGTGACGGAACTGTGAACCACCTGTGGCCGCTGTGGTCGTTCGGGTGAGGACGGCGCTTCGGAAGCGATCTGACGAGGTGTCACAAAGTGCCGTTGCGTCAAACCCCGGTCGCGGAACGTCAGCCGGGCATCCCCGACGCCCTCCCGTCCGCACCGCCCGCCGAGCCGAACGCGTGCGGGGGCTTGCCCCGGCGTCCGCCGGTTCGCTTCACTACCGGACGGAAGGGGGCGCCACATGCTCGACTACGACACCGAGGCGCGGGCGTACGACGCCTCGCGCGGCGGTGAACCCCGGGCGGCCGCCGCCGCGACGGCCGTCGAACGGCTGCTGCCGGAGGGCGTCCGAACACTGCTGGACGTGGCCTGCGGCGCCGGCATCGTCACCGCCCGGCTGCGGCGACCCGGCCGCGCCTGTCCTTCCGGACCCGAGCGGGCCCGGCCTCGCCCCGAGCGGAGCCGCCCTCGCCCCGAGCGGGCCCGGCCTCGCCCCGAGCGGAGCCGCCCTCGCCCCGAGCGGGACGACGGACCGGCGCTGGCCGTCCTGGGCCACCTCGTGGTCGAGCCCGAGGCGGTCCGCGAACTCCACCGAGTCGGCTCCGGCCCGGCCGCCCACGGTGCGCCCGGCCGCCCACGGTGCGGAAACTCGGCTGGTACGAACGGTCCTTGGTGCGGAAGCAGGGCCTCCGGGGCGCCCGGAGTGTCGGGTTATAGTGCGCACGACAATCGTCAGGGGCGGGCGCCGACCCGCTCCGGCGATGACCTCGTCGGCCGCCCCGACGCAGGAACCGGCACCTCGTCACCGCGGTGCTTCCGCACCCCGAGAGGTCCGCCGCCCATGGCCGAAGCGCGCTTCAGCGTCCTGTCCGAGGAGTTCGACGCCGCACCCGAGCGGTACTTCGGGTGGCTGCGGAAGCATGCGCCGGTGCACCACGAGCCGGCGGTGGACGCCTACTTCGTCTCCCGCTACCGGGACGTCCGGCGGGTGCTGGAGGATCACGAGGCGTTCACCACCGAGACGTTGCAGCAGCGCGCCGAGCCCGTGATGCGCGGGCCCGTCCTCGCCCAGATGACCGGAGCGGAGCACACCGCCAAGCGGAAGATCGTCGTGCGGTCCTTCACCGGACCGGCGCTGCAGGACCACGTACGGACGATCCGCGCCAACGCCGCCGAACTGGTCACCCCCTTCCTGCCCACCGGACGGATCGACCTCGTCAACGACTTCGGCAAGCCCTTCGCCGTCCAGGTGATGCTGGACGTCCTCGGCCTGGACAAGGAGGACCGGCCCCGGGTCGCCGCCTGGCTGGCCGGTGTCGGCGAGTTCATCACGAGCGTCGGTCTGACCGACGAACGCCGCCGGCACTGCCTCGAACTCGCCGGGGAGCTGGAGGCCCACCTCGTCCCGGTCATCGAGCAGCGGCGCCGGCACCCGGGCGCCGACCTGATATCGACGCTGTGCACGGCCGAGTTCGACGGCGTCGCCATGACCACCCGTGACGTCACCGCGCTGGTCGTCAACGTCCTGGTGGCCGCCGTCGAGCCCGCCGACAAGACCCTCGGCCTGCTCTTCCGGCACCTGGTCGACCACCCGGAGCAGCTCGCGCAGGTCCGCCGGGACCCGGCCCTGCTGTCCGCCGCCGTCGCCGAGACCCTGCGCCTCACCCCGCCCGTCCGGCTGGTGCCCCGCCTGGCGGAGCACGACACCGAACTCTCCGGCACCGTCGTCCTCGCGGGCGCCACCGTCTTCTGCATGACCGGTGCGGCCAACCGCGACCCCGAGGCCTTCACGGCCCCGGACGTGTTCGACCTCCACCGGCCGGACCTGGGCACCGCCCGTTCGTTCACCGCCGCCGCCCAGCACCTGGCCTTCGGCACCGGACTCCACCAGTGCGTCGGCGCCGCCTTCGCCCGCGCCGAGATCGAGACCGTCGCGGCGCTGCTGCTCCCGCTGCTCGACCGGGTCCGTCACAGCCCCGGCTCCCGCTACCGGGAGACCGGCCTGTACACCCGCGGCCCCGTCGCCCTGCCGCTGGACTTCACCCCCGTCCACCACGGCGTACCCGGCCACCACGGCGTTTCCGGCCACGACGGCGTACCCGGCCAGGTCTGACGCCCGGAGCGGCCCGACGCGCGGCAGGGCCCGACACCCGGCCGCGCGGATGACCGGAATCCGGGCCTCGACTCGTGAAACCCGACGGACACCCACAGGTCCGGCACCGACACACGGAGAAGGGAGCCGTCATGGCGTCCGTCCAGGAGAGACTGAGCAACGCACGGGTCCAGGCCTTCATCGGCCGCGACGACGAACTGGAAGGCTTCGCGCGCGCCCTGGCCGGCGATCCGCAGTCCCCGTTCGTGTTCCACGTGGTCGGCCCCGGCGGCATCGGCAAGTCGACACTGCTGCGACGGATGGCGGACCGCGCCCGGGCGACGGGCCGGCCGCTGCTGGAACTGGACGGCCGCTTCGTGAGCCGGGACCCGGCCGACTTCGAACGGGCCGCCGCGCCGTTCCTGGAGGTGCCCGGGACGGTCCTGTTCGTCGACTCCTTCGAGCACTGCCAGTGGCTGGAGACCTGGCTGTGGCAGCGTTTCCTGCCCCGCGCCGCCGACGACACCCTGGTCGTCCTGGCGGGCCGGCTGGCACCGCAGCCGCAGTGGACCGCCGACCCCGCCTGGGCCGGGCTGCTGCAGGTCCGTGAACTGCAGCCGTTCTCCGCGGAGCAGGCCCGGAGCCTGCTGGCCGCGGCGCAGGTCCTGCCGCAGCTGCGCGAGCGGGTGCTGCGCTTCGCCGGGGGCAACCCGCTGGCGCTGTCGCTCGCGGCCGCCGCCAGGGCGTCGGACTGGAGCCGCGAGGACGTCTGGGCGCCCTCGGCCGACGTCCTGCGCACCCTGCTCTCCGGCCTGATCGGCGAGGTGCCGACGGCCGCCCACCGCCGCGCCCTGGAGCTGGCGGCGCAGGCCTACTCGACCTCCGAGGAACTCCTCGCCTCGGTGCTGCCCGAGGAGGACGCCCACCAGCTGTTCGGCTGGCTCCGGGGACTGCCCTTCATGGAGTCCACCCACCGCGGGCTCCACCCGCACGACGCCGCCCGCGAGACCCTGGCCGCCGACCTGCGCTGGCGCGCCCCCAACGCCTTCGTCGCGATGCGCCAACGCCTCGCCGAGGAGTACCTGCGCCTGCTCCGGGAGGCACCCGAGGAGCAGGTCTGGACCGTCACCGACGAGCTCTTCTACCTGTTCCGGGAGGGCGAGATCGTGGCACGCCTGCGCACCTGGTCCCGCGAGGACGAGGTGCACGACCGGCCGCTGCAGCCGGACGACCTCGACGTGGTGCTGCGCATGGCCGAGCAGACCGAGGGCCCGGCCTCGGCCGAGCTGGTCCGCTACTGGGCGCGACGCCAGCCGCAGGCCTTCAGCGTCTACCGCCTGGTGAGCACCGGCCGCGTGGTGGCGTTCACTGCCCGCCTCGCCCTGCCCGCCCCCGCCGACCCCGAGGACCTGGCCGCCGACCCGGTCGTGGCCGCGGCGTGGGCGTACACCGAGGCCACCGCGCCGGTGCGCCCCGGCGAGCACATCGGCATCAGCCGGTTCACGGTCTACCCCGAGCGGTACCAGGTGCCCTCCCGCGTGATCGACCTGAGCAGTTCCCGCGCCCAGGCCGAGTCCGCCCGGGCCCGCGCCCGTGCCTACGGCTTCGCGGTCTGGCAGGACGCCGACGCGTGGGCCGAGCGGGTCAGGGGCAGCCTCACCGACACCGGTGCCCGGCCGAGGGTCGGCGACCGCACCTACGGTGTGTTCGGGGTCGACTGGCGTCACGTCCCCGTCGAGACCTGGCTGCGGCACTTCATCTCGGCCACGGCCGTGCCCGTGCAGGAGGCGCCGTCGGCGGTCTCCCGCAGCGCCTTCGAGCAGGCCGTGCGGGAGGCCCTGGCGCACTGGCGCGACCCCGGGGCGTTCGCCGCCTGCGCGCTGCTGCGGGCCCGGCTGGCGGCCGACTCGGCCGATCCCGTCGAGGACCTGCGGGCGCTGCTGCGCGAGGCCGTGGACGAGCTCGCCCGGGACCCGCGCGGCGCGCGCGCCCGGGAGGCCCTGACAGCGGGCTACTTCTCCGGCGCGCCCACCCAGGAGGCGGCCGCCCGCCGGATGGGCCTCCCGTACGGGACCTACCGGCGACACCTGCGCCAGGGCCTGGACCTGCTCTGCGAAGCGCTCTGGCAGCGCGAGCTGCACGGCGCCGACTAGGCACCCGGGGCCCGGGGCCCGGCACCCGGCACCCGGGGCCGGGCACCGGGCCGGGCGTGCCGCCGGCCGTGCCCGACGGCGCGGTGGACAGGTGTGGACAGCGGTGGACAGTGCCCGTCCCCGTCAGCCCTGGCAGGTGGACAGCGCCCGCCCGGAAGCTGTGCGGCATGAACCTCGTACGCACACCGAAGGGGTCGGCGACCGGCCGTTCCCCGCGACCGGGAGCGGCGCTCGCGGCACTCGCCGCAGCCCAGTTCACGGTCATGCTCGCCACCTCGATCGTGAACGTCGCACTGCCCCAGATCCGCGCCGGGACCGGGCTGTCGGACGGCGCGGTCACCTGGGTGGTCAACGCGTACGGCCTGGCGTTCGGCGCGCTGCTGCCGGCCGGCGGACGCGCGGCGGACCTGCTCGGACGCCGCCGGGTGCTGATCGCCGGGGTCGGGCTGTTCGCGGCCGCCTCGCTGGCGGCGGGACTGGCCGCCACCCCGGAGGTGCTGATCACCGCCCGGGCCCTCCAGGGCCTCGCCGCGGCGGCGATCGCCCCGGCCGCGCTCGCCCTCGCCCTGGCGCAGGACCCGTCCGGCCCGGGGCGCGGCCGGGCCCTGGGGGTGTGGGGCGCGGTCTCCGGCGCGGGCGGCGCGGGTGGCGTCCTGCTGGGCGGGGTGCTCACCGAGGCGTGGGGCTGGTCCTGGATCTTCCACGCGGTCGCCCTCGGGTCGGCGCTGGTCCTCGCGGCCGTGGTCGCCCTCGTGCCGGCGGACGCCGGACCTGCGGCCGACCGGGGGTCCGGGCGGTTCGACCTGGCCGGCACCCTCACCGTCACGCTCGCCCTGACCTGCCTGGTCTGGGGCCTGACCACCGCACGGAGCGAGGGCTGGGGCGACGGCCGGGTCGTGGGCGCGCTGGCCGCCGCGGTCGCCCTGCTCGTGGCCTTCGCCGTGATCGAGCGCCGCCGGCCGAACGCGCTGATACCGCCGAGACTGCTCACCACCGGGCGGGTGGCCACCGGCAACCTCCTGATGGCCCTGCTGGGCTCCGTGTGGATCGCCCTGTTCTTCTTCCTGCCGCTCTACCAGCAGCAGGTCCTCGGATCGGGGCCGCTCGCGACCGGGGCGAGTCAACTCCCGCTCGCCGGGGCCAACATGCTCGGCGCCTCGCTGGCGCCGCGGATCGCCCGGCGGTTCGGCGCGACCACGACCGCGGCCGCCGCGCTGCTCACCGAGGCCGCCGGTCTGCTGTGGCTGTCCCGGATCGGCGCCGAGGGCAGCTACGCCACCGACGTCCTCGGCCCCAGCCTTCTGATCGGCCTGGGCCTCGGCACCGCCTTCGTCCAGCTCACCGCGCTGGCGGTGGAGGGCGTCCCGCCCCGGGACGCCGGGCTGGCCGGCGGACTGGTCAACACCACCCGTCAGGTGGGCGGCGCGATCGGCCTGGCCGTCCTGACCACCCTCGCCGGGTCCGTCACCGCCCACGCGGCCGTTCACGGGTCCCATCCGGAGGCGCTCACCGCCGGCTACCGCGCCGCCTTCGCGGTCTCGGCCGCCGTGCTGACGGCCACCGCGCTGCTCGCGCCGCTGCTCGTCCGGTGCACCGGCGGGAAGGCGGTCGCGGCCGCCGCCCCGTCGCTGCCCGATCACCGCGAACCCCGGGTCGGACGGACCGCCGCCTGACCCGGCCGACCTCACCGGCCCGTACCGCACGCCACCGACCCGCACGCCACCGCACCCCACCGACCCGCACCCCACCGACCCGCACCCCACCGATCCGGACCGACCCGCACCCCACTGCCCGGAACCGTCCGGACAACCGTCACATCCATCGAGAGGAAGCCGCCATGACGGCCCAGAAGCCCTATCTGACCGGCCACTACACGCCCGTCGTCGACGAGGTCACCGCCACCGGGCTGACCGTCGAGGGCACCCTGCCCCCCGAGCTCACCGGCCGGCTGGTCCGCAACAGCCACAACCCCAAGCCCGGTGTCACCCCGACCCACTGGTTCAAGGGCAGCGGCATGGTCTACGGCCTGAGGCTGCGCGACGGACGCGCCGAGTGGTACCGCAACCGCTGGGTGCGCACCCCCGCGCTGGACGGTGCGCCGTACATGACCGAGCACGGCCCGGACCTGACCGCCAGCGCCGCCGGCACCCACGTCATCGAGCACGGTGGGCGCCTGCTGGCGCTGTGCGAGGCCAACCTTCCCTTCGAGCTGACGCCGGAACTGGAGACCGTCGGGGCCTACGACTTCGGCGGGAAGCTGCGCACCGCGATGACCGCCCACCCCAAGGTCGACCCCGTCACCGGCGAACTGCACTTCTTCGGCTCCTCGCCCGTCCCGCCGTTCCTCACCTACCACGTCGCCGACGCCAAGGGCCGGATCGTCGACAGCGTGGAGGTGCCCGGGGCGAGCGCCTCGCTCAAGCACGACTTCGCGATCACGCGCGGCCACGTGGTGTTCGTCGAGGGGTCCGTCACCTTCGACCCCACCGAGCACTCGGGGATCCCGTACGGCTGGAAGGACGAGCAGCCGGCCCGGATCGGCGTGATGCCGCGCGGCGCGGACGGCGCCCGGAACATCCGGTGGTTCTCCATCGAGCCGGGCAACATGCTGCACGTCTCCAACGCCTACGAGGACGCGCGCGGCCGGATCGTCCTGGAGGGACCGACCGTCGACCGCGAGGGCTTCGCCCTGTCCTGGAACTGGTGGACCGGGGCGCCGGGGCGCGGCAGCGAACCCGTCTCCCGTTCCTACACCCGCCGTTGGCTCGTCGACCCGGTGGCCGGCACCGTCGACGAGCGGATCATCGACGACCTGCCGGTGGAGTTCCCGACCCTCAACGAGGAGTACCTGGGCGCCGAGAACCGCTACCAGTACGCCGTCTCCTTCCCCGACGAGACGGGTCAGGGCAGCTACGGCGTCGTCAAGTACGACCGGGTCACCGGCGCCCGTCGCATCCGCCGGATCGGCGACGCCCGGATGCCCAGCGAGGCCCTGTTCGTCCCGGCCGCCGACGCCACCGGTGAGGACGACGGTTACCTGCTCACCGTCGTGACGGACCTCAAGCAGGATGCCTCCCAGCTCGTCGTCCTGGACGCCGCCGGCCTCGACCAGGTGGCCACCGTGCACCTGCCGCACCGGGTGAGCGCGGGCCTCCACGGGTCCTGGATCCCGGACGACGGCCCGGGCGCCCCGCAGGCCTGACCCTGCGCCGTCCGGCCTCCACCCGGTGGCCGGACGGCTCCCGGGTTTCCGCCCGGGACGCCCGGTCGGCTTCCCCTGCCCCGGGGCAGGGGAAGCCTCCGCCACCGGGGCGGGCCTCAGGATCCGACCGGAGCCTCCCAGGACAGCCGGGTGCCGCCGCCCTCTCCCGGGCCGACCGTGAAGGACCCGCCGACCCGCTCGGCCCGCTCGGCGAGGTTACGCAGGCCGCTGCGCCGCCCGCCCTCGGGCACACCCACGCCGTCGTCGGCGACGATCAGCACCACCCGCCCGGCGAGGGCGCGCAGCGTCACCTCGACCCGGGAGGCGTGCGCGTGCCGGGCGGCGTTGCTGAGCGCCTCGGCGAGGACGGCGACCACGTGCTCGGCCAGTTCCGGCGGCACGTCGGTGTCCAGCAGGCCCTCCATGCTCAGCCGGGGCGCGAAGCCGAGCGTGCCCTGCGCCTCGGTGACCGCCCTGGTCGCCCGGGCGCGCAGCCCGCGGTCGGGCTCGCTGTGGGCGCGGAGGCCGAAGATGGTCGAACGGATGATCTTGATGGTCTCGTCCAGGTCCGCCACCGCCCGGGCCACCCGGTCCGCAGCGGCCGGACTCTCGATCAGCCGGCCCGCGCTCTGCAGCGTCATACCGGTCGCGAACAGCCGCTGGATCGCCAGGTCGTGCAGGTCCCGGGCGATCCGGTCGCGGTCCTCCAACAGGTTCAACTGCTCGGCGTCACGCCGCCGTTCGGCCAGCTCCAGGGCCAGCGCGGCCTGATCGGCGAAGCCCAGCAGCGGGCCCGTCTCCTCCGGCCCGAAGGCCGGCTGCCCCTGTGCCCGGGCCAGCAGCAGCACACCCCGTCCGTACCCGGCACCGGTGCCCAGCGGCACCGCCACCGCCGCACCCAGCCCGTCGAAACGGCCCGCCGGACCGGCCGGGAACCGGGCGTCGCCGGCCAGCTCGTCCGTGGTGACCGGCGAACCGGAGGCGTACGCGGCACCGGACAGCGTGCCGTCCACCGGCACCGTCACCCCCAGCCGCGCCGACGGCGCGCCGCCCAGCGCGACCTCCACGGCCAGCTCCTCGGCCCGCTCCTCCGGCCCCGCCAGCGCCACCGAGACGTCCGCCAGCTCGGCGCCGGATATCTCCCGGGCCCGCCGGGCGATCAGCTCGACGACCTCCAGCCGCGGCGCGCCGGACAGCAGACTGCGGGTGATCTCGGTGCTCGCCCGCAGCCAGCGCTGGCGCAGCTGCGCCTCCTCGTACAGCCGGGCGTTGTCGATCGCCACCCCGGCCGCGACCGCCAGGGTGGCGATCACCGCCTCGTCGTCCTCGTCGAAGTCCAGCCCGCCGCGCTTGTCGGTCAGGTAGAGGTTGCCGAACACCTCGCCGTGCACCCGCACCGGCACCCCGAGGAAGGTGTGCATCGGCGGGTGGTTCGCCGGGAAGCCGGCCGAGGCCGGGTGGTCCGACAGCACCGGGCAGCGCAACGGCTGCGGCTCACGGATCAGCTCCCCGAGGATGCCCCGGCCGGACGGCGGCGGGCCGATCTCGGCCATCTCCTCCTCGGTCAGACCCACGGTCAGGAACTGCGACAGCGAGTGCCCGTCCGGCCCGATCACCCCCAGCGCCCCGTACCGGGCGTCCACCAGGTCCGCGGCCGCCTCGACGATCCGGTGCAGTGCCTGCGCCAGGTCCAGCTCACGCCCGACCGCGAGCACCGCCTCCAGCAGGCTGTGCACCCGGTTCTGCGTCCCGCGCGCCGCGTCGATCCGCCACTGGAGTTCCTCCAGCAGCTCGTCCAGGCGCAGCCGGGGCATCCGCGCGCCGCCGTCCGCTCCGCCCACCGTCGTCCTCCTCGTCGTCCCGCTCCCGTCCCGCCCCGGCGGGCCCCCGCCCCCGACCCGGCCCGGTCGGCATCCGACCAGCGGGATTGCCCTGTTCACGGTAGTGGCAGGGTGTCGCCGGAGTGTACGGCGGGGTCGGTCGTAGGCTCCGCGGGCGGGCCTTTCGTCCCGTCGCCGAGGGTCCTGCGGCCTCTGTCGCGGCGCCGGACGCGGCTGCCAGGGTGGGGGAGGAGCGGACGGGGCGTCAGGACTCCCCGCCGCCAGCGCCGAACCATCGAGTGCCGACACCGTGGAGGAACGCTCATGACCGAGCGAAGCGAGCTGACGTCGACCGTGCTGGCCGGGGTCGACGGGTCGCCGCAGAGCGCCGCCGCCGCCCACTGGGCCGCCGAGGAGGCGGTGCGCCGCGGCGGGACCCTGCGGCTGGTGCACGCCTGGCCGTGGCTGACCGACGGCGTGTCCACCTTCGCCGAGCCGGACGACCTGCCCGACGCCGTCCAGCGGACCCTGGCCGAGGCGTCCGAGGACATCCGCGGGCGCCACCCGGAGCTGGACGTGCGGACCGACGCGGTACTGGACGCGCCGGTCGACGGCCTGGTCGCCGCCGCCGCGGACGCGGGGCTGCTGGTGCTCGGCTCGCGCGGCCGCGGCGGCTTCACCGGACTGCTGCTCGGTTCGGTCAGCCGGTCGGTGGCCGGACGCAGCGCCGTGCCGGTGGTCGTGGTGCGCGACACCGGGGAGAGCGCGCCGGGCACGGCCGAGGTGGTGGTCGGCGTCGATGCGCACGACCCGGAGGAGGAGGTGCTCGACTTCGCCTTCCACGAGGCGGTCCTGCGCGGCGCCCGGCTCCGGGCGGTGCACGGCTGGGAGCTCCCGCCGCTGTTCGGGTACGCCGGCGGGGCCGTCCCGGCGGGCGAGATCGGCCAGTTGGAGGCGCTGGAGACCAAGCTGCTCTCGCTCGCCCTGGCCGGGCCGCGCGAGCAGTACCCGGGCGTGGACGTGGTCGAGGAGGTCCGGCTGGGCGAGGCCCGCGCGCTGGTCGAGGCCTCCGCCGGGGCCTCGCTGGTGGTGATCGGCCGGCGCCGCCGCCCGATCGACGTCGGCCCCCGGCTCGGCCGGGTCGCGCACGCGGTGCTGCACCACGCCGAGGCGCCGGTCGCGGTCGTCCCGCACGGGTGAGGTGACCGGTCGCCGCGTACCGAACGCCGCGGCTCAGCGCGGCCGGTCCGCCGCCGCCAGCACCCGGGCCCTGAGCCGGAGTTCGGGGCTGTGGCGGAAGGTGAGGGTGAACCCCGCCCACTGGCCTTCCCGCAGCGGCGGCGGGTCGGCGATCATCAGGTCCGCGTCCTCCGGGGACATCACCAGTTCGCCGCGGCCCGGGACGGGCAGCGCCGGGACCGGCTCCCAGCGGCCCGCCGCGCCCTGGTGGAGGTGCCGCTTCAGGGTGATCCTCCCGCCGAACTCCCATTCGGCGCCGATCAGTTCGTCCGGTACGTCGCCCGGGTTGCGGATCGTGAAGAAGGCCGCTGTGGCCGGGGCGGCGCCCGCCGCCGGCAGCAGCACCCAGCCCGGTGCGGCCTCCACCGGGCGGGTCCGGCCGGCCCCGCCGGCCGCCGTCCACCCGGTGAGCAGGACCAGCGCCAGAGCCGCCGCGCCGACCGGTGGGCCGGCGACCTTCAGCCGTTCGAACACGCTCACCGCCGCCCGCCCTTCCGGCCGCCGAAGCCGGTGCCGCGTCCCGGGCCGCCCCGGCCGGGCTCCCAGGTGCGCAGCCGCAGGCTGTTGCCCACCACGAGCAGCGAGCTGAGCGACATCGCGACTGCCGCCAGCATCGGGTTGAGCAGCCCGACCGCGGCCAGCGGGATCAGCACCAGGTTGTAACCGAAGGCCCACAGCAGGTTGGCCCGGATCGTCGCGAGGGTCCGGCGCGCCAGCCGTACGGCGTCCACCACCGCCTCGACGTCACCGCGCACCAGGGTCAGCCCGGCCGCGCCGATCGCGGCGTCGCTGCCCGAGGCCAGCGCCACCCCGAGGTCGGCCGAGGCCAGGGCGACCGCGTCGTTGACGCCGTCGCCGACCACCGCCACCGTCCGCCCGGCGGCGCGCAGGTCGGCCACCACCTCGGCCTTGCGCTCCGGCGAGGCCGAGTCGTGCACCCGCTTGATGCCCAGCTCCTGCGCCACCGCCCGGGCGGCGCCCGGGCCGTCCCCGGTCAGCAGGACGGTGTCCAGGCCCATCCCGCGCAGCCGGTGCAGCGCCCGCCAACTGCCGGGGCGCAGCGTGTCGCCGACCGCCAGCACGGCCGCCGGCTCCCCGTCCAGTTCGACCGCGACGGCCGTACGGCCCGCGTCCCCGGCCCGTGCCACGGCCTCGGCCAGCACCGGCGGCAGCACGGCGCCGTCCGGACGGACCACCCGGACGGCCCGGCCCTCGACCGTTCCGGACACCCCGAGCCCGGCGACGGCCGCGAAGCCGTCCACCGGCGGCAGGGCGCCGCAGCGTTCCCGGGCCGCCGCCGCGACGGCCCGCCCGATCGGGTGCTCGGAGCGGTGCTCGACCGCGCCCGCGAGCCGCAGCGCCTCCCGCGCCCCGGCGTCGTCGGGCGCGTCGGTCCGGTCGGGCCCGGCGCCGCCGGCGGCGGTCACCTCGGCCAGCTCCATCCGGCCGGTCGTCAGCGTCCCGGTCTTGTCCATCACCACGGTGTCCACCCGGCGCAGGCTCTCCAGCACCTCCGGGCCGCGCACCAGCACGCCCAGCTCCGCGCCCCGCCCGGTCGCCGCCAGCAGCGCCGTCGGCGTCGCGAGGCCGAGCGCGCACGGGCAGGCCACCACCAGCACCGCGACGGCTGCCGTCACCGCCGCCTGCGGGGCCGCGCCCGCGCCCAGCCAGAAGCCCAGTACGGAGGCCGCGACCGTCAGCACGCAGGGCACGAACACCCCGGCCACCGCGTCCGCCAGCCGCTGCGCCCGGGCCTTGCCGGCCTGCGCGTCCGCCACCAGGGCGGTGATCCGGGCCAGCCGGGTGTCCGCGCCGACGGCCGTCGCCCGGACCACCAGCGCGCCGCCGACGTTCACCGTCGAGCCCGCCACCCGGTCCCCGGGGCCGACCTCGACCGGTACGCTCTCCCCGGTCAGCAGGCTCAGGTCGAGCGCCGAACCGCCCTCCACCACCACTCCGTCGGTGGCCACCCGCTCACCCGGGCGCACCACGAACTCCTGCCCGGGCAGCAGCAGTTCGACCGGCACCAGGCGCTCCTCGCCGTCCGCCCCGCGCAGGCACACCCGCTTGGCGCCCAGCTCGGCCAGCGCCCGCAGCGCGGAACCGCTGCGCCGCCGCACCCGGCCCTCCAGCAGCCGCCCGGCCAGCACGAACAGCGGCACCCCGACCGCCGCCTCCAGGTACACGTGCGCTGCGCCACCGCCGTCCGCGGTCAGCGAGAACGGCATCCGCATGCCCGGATCCCCGGCCCCGCCGAACACCAGCGCGTACGCCGACCACCCGAAGGAGGCCACCACCCCCAGGCTGACCAGGGTGTCCATGGTCGCCGCCGCGTGCCGCAGCCCCTGCCACGCCCGCCGGTGGAACGCGGCCGAACCCCAGGTGACCACCGGGACGGCCAGCCCGAAGCACACCCACTGCCAGGCGGTGAACTGCAGCGCGGGCACCATCGACAGCACCAGCACCGGGACGGCGAGCAGCGCGGTCACCAGCAGCCGCAGGCGCTCGTCCGGCTCCTCCGCCGCCACCGCCCCGACCGGCACCCCCTCGGGCACCGGCTCGGCGGTGTACCCCGCCCGCTCGACCGCCGCCACCAGCTCGGCGACCGGCACCCCGGCCGGGTGCAGCACCCGGGCCCGGCCGGTCGCCAGGTTCACCCCGGCCGTCACCCCGTCGATCCGGCCCAGCCGCTTCTCCACCCGGCCCACGCACGCCGCGCAGGTCATCCCGCCGACCGCCAGGTCGGTGGAGACCAGGGCCGCGGGCTCCGCGACGGCGCTCACCGCATCCCGCCCATGCCGTGCCCGTTCATTCCCGGCGACGCCCCGCCCCCGCTGCCCGGCCGCAGCCCGGGCGACACCGGCCCCACCTGCCGGCCCACTCCGTAGGCCACCACGAACACCACCACCAGCAGCAGGGCGAACCCCGCCAGCACACTCGACGGCCGGACACCCGGCGATTTCGCACTCACCTCCCAGCAGTCGGACGGGCCCCGCGATCGGTTCCCGTACGGTCCGAAATCCCCGCGGCGAAGTCGCCGAACTAAATCGGATGACGGACCGCCACCCGGCCCGGTAGCGTCCGGGACGGCGCCTCCCGATGCGCCCGGCCCCGGTTACTTCCTCTGACAGCAACACAAGTGCCACCGGTGCCACTTCCGATCCCGGGAGGCGCCCGCTTCGGCGTGTGCCCGTGTCGGCCCGCGCCCGTCCGCGCGTGCGCCCGCACCGCACCCCGAACCACTGACCGTCGCACGGCGCCGCACACCGCCGACCGCGGCACACCGACGCACACCGCCGACCGCCGCACCCCGCCCCAGCCCGACCACCCACCAGGGGGACCTCTGCATGACCCGGTTCAACCGCCAACGGACCAAGGCCGCCACCAGGGCCGAGATCCAGCGAGAACTACCGGGACTCACCAGGCGCGGGGTTTCCTCCCCGCTCGCCACCGACGGCCTGTGGCCGGTACCCGAGGTCGCCCACCTGCGGCTGCCGCCGCCCCCGGTCCTCTCGCTCCGGGCCGCCGCCCCGGGTGGCCGGCCCGGGCGGGGCGGGGCGGTCACCAACCACCAGGGCGGGACCGGGTACGTCCGGGAGCCGAAGTCGGAGCTGTTCCTGCTCGCCGTCTCCCACCTGTACGGGCAGGGCAGCTTCTACGAGGGAGCCGCCGAACGCGACGAGCGCTACCTCGGGCTGATCCGCGAGCACGCCGTGAGCGACCCGCAGTGGACCCTCGGGCTGCTGCGCTGGCTGCGCGCCGAGGCCCGGATCCGGACCGCCGCGGTCGTCGGCGCCGTCGAGTTCGTCCACGCCAGGGCCGCGGCCGGTTGCGCCGGCTTCTCCCGGCAGGCCGTCGACGCGGTGCTCCAACGTCCGGACGAGCCGGGGGAGTTGCTGGAGCACTGGACCGCCCGGTACGGCCGCCGGCTGCCCCAGCCGCTGCGCCGGGGCATCGGCGACGCCGTCCGCCGGCTCTACACCGGCCGCGCCCTGCTGAAGTACGACACCCCCTCGCACCGCTTCCGCTTCGGTGACGTCCTGGAACTCACCCACCCCGCGCCCGACCCGGCCAAACCCTGGCAGGGCGCGCTGTTCCGGCACGCCCTGGACCGGCGGCACCGCCCCGGCCGGGCCGTGCCGCCGGCCGACGAGCGCCTGCTGAGCGCCCACCACGCCCTGCTCGCCGTCCCGGCGGACGACCGCCGCGCGCTGGTCACCGAGCCCGGCGGGGCGGACCGCCTCGCGGAGGCCGGGATGACCTGGGAGGCCCTGGCCGGCTGGCTGCAGGGCCCGCTGGACGCCGCAGCCTGGGAGGCCGTCATCCCCTCGATGGGGCCGATGGCGCTGGTCCGCAACCTGCGCAACTTCGACGAGGCCGGAGTGTCCGACGAGGTCGCCGCGGAGGCGGCCCGCCGGATCGCCGACCCGGAGGAGGTGCGGCGCTCCCGGCAGTTCCCGTTCCGCTTCCTGGCCGCCCACCGGGCGGCCGGCGCGCCGCGCTGGGCCGACGCCCTGGAGACCGCCCTCGGCCACTCGCTGGCCGGCGTCCCGGCGCTGCCCGGCCGGACCCTGGTGCTGGTGGACCGCTCGGGCTCGATGTTCGACCAGCCGTCCGCCCGCACCAAGCTCAACCGGGCCGACACCGCCGCCGTCTTCGGCACGGCACTGGCCCTACGGGCCGAGCGGGCCGACCTGGTCCAGTTCGGCTCCGGCAGCGGCGTGATCACACCGGAGCCGTCGGTGCTGCAGACCCTGCGGCGCTTCCGCAACCTCGGCGGCACCCACACGGCCGCCGCGGTCCGCGCGCACTACCGGGACCACGACCGGGTCGTCGTGGTGACCGACGAGCAGGCCCACGGGCCGTCGGACGACGTCTTCGCACCCGTCCCGGAAGAGGTCCCGGTCTACACCTGGAACCTCGCCGGGTACGTCACCGGCCACAACGCCCCGGGCCCGCACCGCTACACCTTCGGCGGCCTCGGCGACGCGTCGTTCGCGCTCGTCCCGCTGCTGGAACGCGGCCGCACCGTCGCCTGGCCCTGGGAGTGATCAGGGCCGCACGCTGCGCGGCCCGGTCACGGCCGCGCCCAGCGCACCGACGCGGGCGCGCAGTCCACGGTCGGCGGTGACCACCACGCAGGTCCGGTCCGGGTGTTCGGCACGGGCCGCCCGGACCACCTCCACGATCCGGTCGTCCCCGCTGCCGTCCGCCTCGACCACCCGCACCTCTGGCAGTCCGGTCACGCCCCGCGCCGCGCCCTCCACGACCAGCACCACCTCCAGCGGGCCCGGATGCTCCGCCAGCCCCCGCCCGGCGACGGCGACCAGCCCGTCCCGCAGCCGCTCGGCGGCGCCCCGCCGGTCCCGCCACCAGCCGTCGGGCACCGACCCGACCACGTTCGCGCCGTCCACCACCAGCAGCGTCGGCGCCTGCTCGTTCTCTTCCTCGTCCATGGCCACCAAGGCTGCCACCCGCGCCGGCGGCCGCCGACCGGAGCGGGAGTGGGCCGGAGCCGTTCCCGCACCCGGGGACGGCGCGTCACGGCCCGCCGGTGTGTCACGGCGAGCCGGCAGGGGAGAGAGACGGACGCGAGCCCGTTCCGGGCCGGTCTCAGGCCAGGGTGATCCGGATGCCCACGGTGCCGCGCTCGCCGCGGCGCAGCCGGCTGCCGAGCAGGGTGAGCACCCCGACCAGGCCGTACTTCTGGCGCAGCAGGGTGCGGTAGGCGGCGGTGCGCTCGGGGCCGAGGATCTCGGCGGTCGCCGGGTACTGCTCGCCGGTCGGCCGTCCCTTGACGTCGCACGGGCCGACCAGCACGTCGGCACGGTTGCGGATCCGCTTGACCTTCCACGAGTCCGCGACGGTCCAGATGCCGAGCGCCTCCCCGTCACGGACCACCCACACCGGGGTCGGCACCGTGGTGCCGTCCTTCTTGTACGTGGTGACGAGCAGGTAGCTCCCGGAGGAGAGCCGGACGATCCGGGCGAGCCGGTCCGAGGCGGAGGGATCGGGCGTGGTCATGGCCGGAAGTCTAGAGGGCGCGGGACGCTGCGGCGATCACCGGGCGTGATCACCAGAACCGTGCGAGCGCGCTCTGCTCGAACGGGGTCGGGGGGACGCACAGGTCCCCGGCGAAGGGACGGTCCAGCACCAGGACGAGCGGCAGCCTGAATCCGATCGGCGCGGCCACCGCCCCGACGAACAGCAGCCGCACCCGTCGGCTGCGGATCCCGTACAGCAGGGTCAGCAGGAGGATCACCAGCGCGCCGCCCACGATCAGCGCCCGGGCACGGGCAGTTCGTCGAGGCTCTTGTTGATGCGGGCGCGGCGCCGGCCGGCCGCGTCGTTGAGGCTGTCCGGGGCCTCGGCGTAGAAGGCCTGCTCGGACGCGGACTGCGGCTCGTACCGGCGCAGTGCCGCGTACAACGTGTCCACCTCGGTGGCCGTCACCGAGAAGTCGCCGCGGCCGGCCCTCATCAGCGGCCACCCCTGTTCGACCACGCCGTGCACGTAGTCGCGGACCGCGGCGTCCACGGTGGTCCGGACGTCGGGCGGGAAGGCCCGGGCGTCCCGGACGATCCGGGAGATCGCCGTCGCCTCGGTGGAGACCACCTTCTGGGTGTCCTGCAGTTCCGTCCACCGGTTGACGATGACGAAGGCGAGGATGATGCCGTAGATCGCCCCGAACATGCCGAGCACCACGCCCACCATGTCGTTGTTCTCGCCCCCGGCGAGGGACGGGAAGCGGCGGGTGGTGAGGACGCTGCCCAGCAGGGCCGGCATGACGAGGCCGCCGACCACCAGCAGCGCGAGCAGGGCGGTGGAGAGGTGGTTCAGCAGCCAGAGTTCCACGGCCCGCCCCGGTCGCTCACCGGGACCGGGCGGTGCGGGCGGCGCGGGTGGTGCGGGCACGGCGGAGCAGGGCGCGGGCGCGGCGGGTCAGGCGGCGGTGGCCCCGGCCACCGACGCCGGTGGCGCCGCCCACGGCGGTCGCGCTGCCGCGGTACGCCGGGCCGGTGGTGGCGGGGCCGACGGAGGCCGGCCTGCCGCGGTACGCCGGGCCGGCCGGGGCCTGGGCCTGGGCTGTGGCTCTGGCGGGCCGGGTGCGGGAGGGGACGGCGCGGTGGCGGGCCGCGGCACGGGCGGTGGCCCACACGGCGAGGACGGTGCCGAGGACGGCGGCCGTCCAGACGGCGGGGGCGAGGCCGGGGCCGTCGCCGCTGACGACGGGCGGCCGGGACCACGGGGGCAGCTGGGAGGCGGCCGCGGCTTCCGGGGCGGCGGAGGAGCCCCCGGGAGCGGTGGCGGCCGGGGCGGCGGTGTCCTGGACCAGCTGCCCGACCGGCTGGACCTTCCCGGCCGCCGCGAAGCCCCAGTCGAGGAGGCTGGCGGCCTCGTCGTAGACCTTGCCCTGCGCCTCCGGGTGCATCACCGTCACCAGCAGGGTGCGGCCGCCCCGTTCCGCGGCGCCGGTGAAGGTGGCGCCCGCGTTGGTGGTGTAGCCGTTCTTGACGCCGATCAGGCCCGGGTACTTGCCGAGCAGCCGGTCGGTGTTGGCGATGTCGAAGCTGGTGCGCTGGCCGGTGAGCTTGTCCAGCCCGCCGGGGAAGCTCGCGGTGCGGGTGGCGCAGTAGGAGCGGAAGTCGGCGTTGCGCAGCCCGGCCCGGGCGAACAGGGTGAGGTCGTAGGCGGAGGAGACCTGACCGTCCATGTCGTACCCGTCGGGCGAGGCCACCTTGGTGTCCTTCGCCTGCAGGGCGCGGGCGCGGGCCTGCATGTCGGCGACGGTCTGCTGGATGCCGCCGTTCATGTGGGCGAGGACGTGGACGGCGTCGTTGCCGGAACTGAGGAAGACGCCCCGCCAGAGGTCCTCGACCCGGTACGGCAGGTTCTCCTTGACACCGACCAGGCTGCTGCCGGCGCCGAGGTCGGCCAGTTCGGCCGGGGTGACCTTGTGTTCCAGGGAGCGGTCGAACCTGGTCATCACGGTGTCGGCGAACAGCATCTTCAGCGTACTGGCCGGAGGCATCGGCAGATGGGCGTTGCGGGCGGCGAGTACCTCGCCGGTCCCGGCGTCGGCGACCAGCCAGGAGCGGCCGGACAGCTCGGCCGGCAGTGCGGGCGCCCCGCTGAGCGGCGCGACCTGGACGTCGGGGCTGCCGAGGCGCTCCCCGCCGACCACTGCGGCGCCGTCCTGCCCGAACGCGGTGAGGGCCATCGGACCCCCGACGGCGAGCGCCAGCGCCGATGCGGCGGCGCCGGCCGCGACCCCGGTGACGTACCGGGGCCTGCGCCGCTCGTGTCTCGGCTGCACACACGCGGACCGCTCGCGCTCGGTCGGCACGCGCTCGGGCTGAACTCGCTTGGGCTGCACACCGCGAACGTACCCGGGCCGCCGTCCGCCCGCCGTGCCTGCTGCTCCGTCCGGTGCCCGCGCGACGGCGCCGGCGGACGGACCCTCGGACGCGACTTTGGTGGCGCCCGGTCGCGCCGAAAGTCGGATGCCCGGGCGGTGGCGGATTCCTAGGCTCGGGGGTATGAAGACGCTGCTCGGCTACCTCGGGTTCGTGCTGATCCTCGGCGGCGCCTCCGGCCTGGTGTCCGACCGGCTCGGGGGCTTCCGGCTGTTCGGCTTCGTCCGCTTCCTGGTCCCGGACGGCCACGAGACCGCCGGGTACGCCACCCTGCTGGTGCTCGGTGTGCTGCTGGCGATCCCCGCCGCCCGGCGCGGCTAGGCGCCGGACGGCGGGGATCGCGGTGGTGCGGCGGGATCAGAAGGTGAGGTTCCAGGCGTCGACGGTGCCGGTGTCGCCGGAGGCGCCGTCCTTCACCCGGAGCTTCCACGTGCCGTTCGCCGGGCCGGCGGCGGAGGCGTTGACGGTGTAGGTCTTGGCGACGTTGTCGGCGCTGTCGTTGTCGGCGAAGTCCTCCAGGAGGAAGACCGTGCCGTTGGGGGCGACCAGGGAGAGCACGAGGTCACCGCGGTAGGTGTGCTTGATGTCCACGCCGACCTTGAGTGTCGCGGGCGCGTTGCCGGTGACGCCGGTGACGGTGATCGGGCTCTCCACCGTGGTGTTGTCGGGGATCGCCACGTCGGCGGTGTTCTCGAAGTACTTCCCGGTGGGCGGGGTGGCTCCGCCGACCGCCTTCAGCGCGTCGACCTGGCCCTCGCCGAAGAAGGAGTTGTCGGCGGCGGTGCCGGTGCAGCGGCTGTCCGAGGCGGGGCAGGCCAGGTCGTTGGCCTGGCTCGCGAGGCGGGCCCGGATGCCGGCCGGGGTGAGCGTCGGGTCGGTGCTCGCGATCAGCGCGGCGACCCCGGTGACGTGCGGGGAGGCCATCGAGGTGCCGCTCTTGGTGCCGTACTTGCCGCCGGGCAGGGTCGAGTAGACGCCGGTCGCGCCGTCGCCGCCGGGCGCCGCGACGTCGATGACGCCCCGGCCGAAGTTGGAGTAGGAGGCCTTGCCGCTGCCGCTGCCCGTGGCAGCGACGGTCACCACGCCGGGGAGTTCGGTGGGGATGTCGAGGCAGGCGTTGCTGATGGTCCGGGTGGTCGGGGTGGAGTCGTTCGGGCTCGCCGTGTCGGTGGTCTTGTTGGCGAGGTCGTAGTCGGAGTTGCCGGCGGCGGCGACCTGCAGCGAGCCCTTGCCCTCGGCGTACTCCTGGGCACGCTTGACGCCCTCGATGAGGGCCGCCTGGTCGAGGTCGTTCGGGCAGTTGAACTGCCACGGGTCGGTGTAGTAGCTGTTGTTGGTGACCTTGAAGCCGTGGTCGCCGGCCCAGACGAAGCCGCAGACGGTGTTCTCGGCGTAGAACAGGGTGCTGGTCGGTTCGGCGATCCGGACCGAGGCGATCTTCACGCCCGGTGCGACGCCGACGACGCCCTTGCCGTTCTTCGCGGCGGCGATGGTGCCGGCGACGTGGGTGCCGTGGGTGTCCACGTCGCGCCAGGCGCCGGCGCGGGTGTCGGGCTTGCCGTACGCGCAGGAGACCGAGTCGGCGGCGTCGAAGTTGGGCGCGAGGTCCTGGTGCTGGTCGTCGACGCCGGTGTCGAGCACGCCGACCTTGACGGACGGGGAGCCGGTGGTCACGTTCCAGGCCTGGTCGGCTTTGATCTGGGTCATGTCCCAGCGGTTGGACTCGGTGAGCGTGGTGGCCGCCTGGGCCGGGTTGGCGGGCAGGGCCGGGCCGTAGGCGTCGGCCGGCACGTCGGAGGTGCGGGTCGCGCCGACCTGCTGGATGCCGGCGACGGTGCGCAGCGTGGCGGCGAAGCCGGTGGCGGTCGAGTGGGCGACGACGACGCCGATCGCGTCGTAGCTCGCGAAGACCGTTCCGCCGTTCGCGGCGACCGCGGCCTTGGCGGCGGCGATGTCGGCGGGAGCGCTGATCACCAAGTAGGAGCGGGTGCCGGCGGCCCAGCCGGCGGCGGCGGTGCCGACGGGCTGGGCGGCGGCCTGCGCGGTGGGCGCCGTGACACCACCGGGGACGGTGGGGGTGGTGGTCGTGGGGGCTGCGGTCGCGAACGCCGTGGGGGTGGCGAGCGCCATGGCCGAGAGCACGGCGAGGGCGGCGGCCGGGCGGCCGAGCCGCCGGGATATCAGGGGTGACACGTGTCCTCCGATTCGGTCCGTGCGTGAGGGGGATCGCACGGGAATTGAAGGAAACATGCCAGATTGGGGAGGTCTTGGGGAAGACTTTACGCCTGACGACTTTTCACGGAAGCGTTACGTTTTGATGTCATGGGGTGCGCGACCCGGTCGGGAGGTAAAACCCGTTGGCCCTCGACATCCCCGCTGGGACGATCCCGGGATGACCGACCACCGTGACGCCGTCCTCCGCCTCTGGGGGCGCCAACTGTACGAGCGCCAGGGCGAACCGCTCGCCTGGGCGCAGACGGCGCTGAGGGCCGCCGGCCGCCCGCCGGCCGCCGTCGAGGCGGCCCTGGACGGCCGGCTCGACGCCCTCCCCGCCGACCCGTCCGACCAGGCGCGGCTCCTGTTCCGCACGGTCGCGAAACTGGCCGCCAACCTCCGGGGCGACGGCCGTTACGACGCGGACGTGGGCACCCGGATCGGCCCGCAGGCACTGCTGCTCGGCGAGTCCGAGCCGGAGCTCGCCGGCCCGCTCGGGGACGCCCTCGGTCACCCGCCGGACGGCCCGGCGTCCCTGGTCGCGGTCCTCGCAGCCGAGCTGCGCGGGACCCGCGCGACGAGACTGCGGGCGATCGACGCGCTGCTGGAGTGGGCCGAACTCGGCCACCCGCAGGCGCTGGCGGCCCTGTCCGAGGTCGCCGCCGACCACCGGACGCAGGACGTCACGGTCTGGACCAAGGCGCTCAACCGGATCGACCTGTTCGGTGACGAGAGCCTGGAGCCGGGACTGCTGCGCGCCCTCGCGGACACCGGGCACCGCGGGGTGCGGTGGTCGGCCCTGGCCTGTGCCGCACTCGGCTTCCGGCGGGCCGTCCCGCTGGTGGCGGCGCTGCTGGAGCACTCGGACCCGATGGTCCGCGAGGGCGCCTGCGAGGCGCTCGGCCGCCTCCGCGCCCGCACCGCCGTTCCCGCCTTGGCGGCCCGACTGGACGACGGGACGGCCTGGGTGTGCAGCGCGGCCGCCCTGGCCCTCGGGAGCATCGGCGGGGACCGGGCGCTCGCGGCGCTCTGGCGGACCATGACGGAGCGCCGGAACCCGAAGGCCGGTCATCTCGCCTCGGCGATCGCCGCCTTCGGGCCGCCGGTGGTGGAGGACCTGATCGCCCTGACCGCCGACCCCGACCCGGACCTGCGGGCGCTGGCCTGCCGGGCCCTCGGCGCCACGGCGGACGAGCGCGCCCTGCCGGTGCTGGAGCGCCTCGCCGCCGAGGACCTGGCCAGGACCGGTCTCGGCGGCTTGGTGGCGACCGCCGCCAAGCAGGGGCTGCGCACCGCGCGCCGGATGAGGGCGCGCACGGCAGCCGGCGGGTGAGGGCGCGCACGGCAGCCGGCGGGTGAGGGCGCGCACGGCAGCCGGCGGGTGAGGGCGCGCACGGCAGCCGGCGGGTGAGGGCACCGGGCGGAGGCGGGGCGGGCCGGCGGTCGGCGGCCCGCGAGGTCAGCGGGCGGCCGCCACGCCGTCGAGCAGGAGGGCGAGACCGGTCCGGAAGGCCTCCCGGTGGCTGTCCTCGGGTGAGCCGCCGGCCGTGCTCTGCAGGGCGGTGAGGAGGGGGAAGCGGTCGGTGAAGTCCGGTGTCAGTTCGGCGAGTCGGGCGGACCGGTCGGCCCACCAGTCCTCGTCGGCGACTCCGGTGGCGGCCGCGGCCGCGCGGGCGTCGGCGGTGGTGGCGGCGAGGCCGCGGACGAACTGCCAGAGGGCGGCGACCGCGCCGCGCAGTCGCCGCGGGTCCAGACCGGCCGGCCGGAGGGCCAGCAACAGGCTCTCCATGACGGCGAGTTCGGCCGGACCGAGGACCGGGCGGGCCTGGGAGACCTGGAGCACCCAGGGGTGGCGCAGGTAGCAGGCGTACAGGCCTTCGGCCCAGCCGGTGACGGCCTCGCGCCAGTCGTCCACGGGCGGTGCGCCGGCCGGGAGTTCGCCCGGTGGGAGGTCGGCGGGCGGCTCGGCGGGCAGTCCGGCGGTCAGTTCGGCGAGGGCCCGGTCGTGCATCAGGTCGAGGAGTTCGGCCTTTCCGGGGACGTACGTGTAGAGCGCCATCGCGGTGCGGCCGAGTCGTTCGCCCACGGCGCGCATCGAGAGCGCGGCCATGCCCTCGGCGTCGGCCACGGCGATTCCGGCGGACACGATCGCGTCCACACTCAGGCCCGGTCTGGGGCCGCTGCGCCCGGTGCGGGGCTGCTCGGGTGCGCCCCAGAGCAGTGCGAGCGAACGGCGGGCGTCGCCCTGCCCGGCGTAGACGGTCATCGGACATCTCCTTATGGCGTAAAGTATCGCATCGGACGGCAACTCTTTATGTCGTAAGGTTACCAATCGAAGGGTTTCGCGATGACACTGCCCGTCACCGTCGTCGAGGTCGTCGAGGTCCGCCGGATCGCGCCGCGCACCGCCCGGATCACCTTCGCGGCCGAGGAACTGGCCGACACCGTCGGTACCGCCCCCGACCAGCAGCTCAAGCTCTGCTTTCCCCGCCCCGGGCAGACCGAGCCGGTGCTGCCCGCGCCGCAGGACGACCCGATGGGCTGGTACCGGGCCTACCTGGCGATCCCCCCGGCCGAGCGGCCCCCGACGCGCAGCTTCACCCTGCGCCGGCGCCGGCCCGGCACCCGGCTGGTCGAGATCGACTTCGTGCTGCACGGCGACACCGGCCCGGCCGCCGGCTGGGCCCTGCGGGCAGCGCCCGGGGACCGGCTCGGCATGGTCGGCCCCTCCGCGCTGTACGCCCCGCCGGTGCCGTTCGCCGAGGCCGCGGCGGCGGCCGACTGGGTGCTGCTGGCGGGAGACGAGACCGCGCTGCCCGCGCTCGCGACGCTGGTCGAGGCGCTGCCCGCCGGGGTGCGGGCGCTCGCGTACGTCGAGGTCGCGGACCGGGCCGAGCGGCAGCCGCTGGAGAGCCGGGCCGACCTCGCCGTGCACTGGCTGCACCGGGACGGCGCCGCGCCGGGCGCCGTGCTGGCCGGGGCGGTGCGCTCGGCCGGGCTGCCGGCCGGCACGCCGTTCGCCTGGCTGGCGGGGGAAGCGGGTGCGGTGCGGGCACTGCGCCGCCACCTGGTCGAGGAGCGCGGGGTGCCGAAGCGGTCCGTCGACTTCACCGGGTACTGGCGCCACCGGCTGACCCAGGACGACGCGCCCACCGCCGAGGACCTGGCGGACGCTCAGGAGCGGCTGGCCGGGTACTGATTCCGGCTGCCGCACCCGGTTTCGGGCGGGGGTGGCGGGGAAGGGAGTGTCCTGGCGGGAACGGCATGTGGCTGTGTCGACAAAGAAGCGGTTGTCGACAAAGAGGCAGTTGTCGGCAGGCGGACGGCCGGTGGCGGTGTTTCGCCAGTGTCGAGAGTTCGCCACCGACTTTTTCGGTGCGGAAGCGGACGGTTTCGGGCGGGTCCGATCGGCGAAAAGGGGCGGACATGGCCCGATTTCTGCCGTGAATTTTACTTTCCTATGGTCATTTTTACTTTCTGATGGGGATTTCCCCCCTTGTCGTGGTCGTGCCGGATGCGCTGGAATTCGACCGCTGTCAGGACGCGCGGTCCGAGCAACCACGCGTCCGACCCGGATCCGCGTACGCTGGCCGTGCAACCTGACGTCGCATCAGACGAAAGGATGTCCATGATCGGCTGGCGGAAAGCCCAGCTAGCAGCTGCCGTCACGGTCACCACCGCGTCCATGGTCCTGAGTTTCGGGACCATGGCCAGCGCAGCTCCGACCCCGGATCCGCAGAACGCCCAGGCGGCGTCCGCGGACGGGACCCCGGTGCCGGTGATCGTGATCCTGAAGGACCAGATAGCGGACGCCCCGGCCGACCACGGTCACCTGGGCGCCCGTCAGCAGAAGGCCGCCGACTCCCAGGCGCCGCTGCTGAACAAGGTCAAGGCCAACGGCGGCACCAACATCAAGACCTTCGTGGTCGGCAACGCCTTCTCGGCCACGGTCAGCCCCGCCCTGCACGCCCAGCTGCTGGCGGACCCGGCGGTCTCCGCCGTGGTGGCGGACACCCAGGTCCAGGTCGCCCCGGCGTCCGCCGGCAAGGCCGCGACGGCCAAGGACGGTGCCGACTCCGCGGCCGCCCCGGGTGCGAAGGCGCCCAAGGCCGCCGCCGCCCCGCAGGCCGTTACGGGCAGCAACGGCCAGGGCGCCGAGGAGAACGCGACCAACACCGCGTGCCCCTCGGACCCGAGCAAGCCGCTGCTGGAGCCCGAGGGCCTGTACTCGACCCGGGCCTACACCGGCAACGGCAAGCCCGGCGTGGAGAACCTCGCCACCGGCAAGGGCGTCAAGGTCGCCTACATCGCGGACGGCCTCGACCCGAACAACCCGGACTTCATCCGGGCCGACGGCTCGCACGCCGTGGTCGACTACAAGGACTTCGCGGGCGACGGCTGGGACGCGCCGACCGGCGCGGCCGAGGCCTTCGGCGACGCCTCGGCGGTCATCGCCCAGGGCCGCCAGACCTACGACGTCTCGCAGTTCGTCAACGCCTCGCACCCGCTGCCGGCCGGCTGCAACATCCGCATCCGCGGCCTCGCCCCGGACGCCGACCTGGTCGCCCTGAAGGCCGGCGGCGAGCTGATGTCCAACTCGTCGATCCTGCAGTCGATCGACTACGCGGTGCGGGTCGCCCACGTGGACGTGCTCAACGAGTCCTTCGGCGGCAACGTCACCCCGGACAGCGGCGCGCACGACACCATCTCGCTCTTCAACGAGCAGGCCGTCAAGGCCGGTGTCACCGTCGCCGTCTCCTCCGGTGACGCCGGCATCAGCGGCACCGTCGGCACGCCGTCCACCGATCCGTACGTGATCTCGGTCGGCGCCTCCACCGACAACCAGAACTACCAGCAGACCGGCTACGCGGCCGCCCAGTTCTCCAACAAGACCTGGAGCAACAACCGCATCTCCGCCCTCTCCTCGGGCGGTTTCACCCAGGCCGGCCGCACCGTCGACCTGGTTGCGCCGGGCGAGTCGGACTGGGCGCTCTGCACCCCCGACCTCACCAAGTACACCGACTGCGCCGGCTTCAACGGCAAGGCCTCGCCGATCCAGCCCTTCGGCGGCACCAGCCAGGCGGCCCCGTTCGTCACCGGTGCCGCGGCCCTGGTCATCCAGGCCTACCGTGACACCCACGGCGGCGACTCGCCCGCGCCGGCGCTGGTGAAGAAGTTCCTCACCGGCACCGCCACCGACCTCGGCGTGCCCGCCGAGGAGCAGGGTGCCGGTCTGCTGAACGTCCGCGCCGCCGTCGAGGCCGCCCGCGGCTACGACGACGGGGACGGCACCGACGGCGCCAACACGGTCGTGGTCAACACCGGCCAGGTCGACATCGCCGGCGCCCCCGGCTCGACCCACACCACCGACGTGTCCGTCACCAACACCAGTGACGAGCCGCAGACGGTGAGCGCCGCGACCCGCAGCTTCGCGCCGCTGGCGACCGCCCAGCAGACCGTCCAGCTGGACTCGGCGTCGAAGGACACCTTCAAGTACGCCACCAACGGTGCGGACTGGGTGCAGAAGCAGGTCAAGTTCACCGTCCCGGCCGGCGCCGACCGCCTCGCGGCGTCGATCGCCTGGCACGGCGCGCCGAACCCGGTCACCAACGGTCCGGTCGTCCGCATGACGCTGCTCGACCCGTCGGGCCGCTTCGAGACCAACACCCGTCCGCAGGGCGGCGCCACCCCGGCCAACTTCGGCCTGGTGGACGTCCCGCACCCGGTGGCCGGCGAGTGGACCGCCATCCTCTACACCCCGGCGGGCAAGGCCGGCTTCACCGGCCCGGTCCAGCTGGCCACCGCGACCCAGCGCGCGGTGCCGGCCGGCGGCGTGAGCCCGAGCACCACCGACCTGAAGCCCGGTCAGACCAAGACCCTCAAGGTCCAGCTGACCACCCCGGCGACCAGCGGTGACTCCAGCGAGGCGATCACCGTCTCCAGCTCGAACGGCAACACCACCAGCGTCCCGGTCGTGCTGCGCAGCCTCGTCCCGGTCAACCAGGGCAAGGGCACCTTCACCGGCACCATCACCGGTGGCAACGGCCGCAGCGCCTCCCCGACGCAGAGCTTCACCTACGGCTTCGACGTCCCGAAGGGCCAGAAGGACCTGCGGGTCGGCGTCACCGTCGGCAAGGACTCCAACCTGCTCATGCAGGGCGCGCTGATCAGCCCGAACGGCACCCCGATCGACATCGAGGGCAACGGCCAGTTCGACGCCCAGGGCAACCTGACCGGCACCTCGGCCGGCGTCTCGGCCACCACCGTCAACCCGGCCGCCGGCCGCTGGCGGTTCGTCCTGAACGTGCTCGGCCCGGTCAGCGGCCAGGAGCTCGCCCAGGACTTCGCCGGCACCGTCGCGTTCAACCAGAACCAGGCCACCGCGGCCGGTCTGCCGAACGACGCCCACACCAAGCTGGCGGCCGGCAAGCCGGTCACCGTCCAGGTGAACTACACCAACAACACCGTGGCGACCCAGAAGATCGCGGCCGACGGCCGTCTGGACCGCCGGGTGGACGTGCCGCTGGTGCCGCAGGGCGCCTCGGCGACCGTCAACCTGCCGCTGAGCCTCAGCTCCACGGTGCCGTCCTTCCTGGTGCCGCCGGGCACCGACCAGCTCAAGGCCGTGGCGGCGTCCTCGACGCCGGCGCAGATCGAGCTGAGTGCCACCACCGGCTCGCCGGACCTGTTCGGCGACCTGAAGAAGGCCCAGAACGGCTCGACCATCTCGGTCGTGACCGACAACGGCACCGCCGAGCAGCCGGTCGTCCCGGGCAACTGGGGCACCTTCGTGCAGCAGATCGGCCCGTTCGGCACCGGCGGCGCGCCGACCGGCACCTCCACCATCACGGCCACCGCGCACACCCAGGCCTTCGACCCGGCGCTGTCCTCCAGCACCGGTGACCCGTACGCCGCCTCGGTGAACGCCTCGGCCCAGGCCGCCAGCCCGGTGACCGTCGCTCCCGGCGCCACCGGCTCGCTGCAGGTGACCCTGAACCCGACCGGCCCGAAGGGCAGCACGGTCAAGGGCGTGCTGTACCTGGTGTCCGGCCCGACCGGGGTGGCCACCGCCAACAACGCCCTGAACACCACCGGTGCGGTGCTCGCGGCGATCCCGTACAGCTACACGGTGAACTGACACCCAGTCGGTCCGCTCCGACGCCGAGGCCGTCCCGGATTTCCGGGGCGGCCTCGGCTGCTGTGCGACGGACGGATCCGGAAACCTCCGGGGTTCCCCGGCCGCCGGGCTGGGCAGGGGTCGGACGGAGACCCGCGAAACGACCAGGGAGCCGGAGTTGATCGAGGCCGTCAAGCACAGCGACATCGAGGTGAACGGGGTGCGGCTGCACCTGGCCGAGCAGGGGGAGGGGCCGCTGGTCCTCCTGCTGCACGGCTTTCCGGAGAGCTGGTACTCCTGGCGGCACCAGTTCGGGCCGCTCGCCGAGGCCGGCTACCGGGTGGTCGCGCCCGACCAGCGCGGCTACGCCCGCAGCGAGCAGCCGGAGAGCGTGGACGCGTACAGCCTGCTGCACCTGGTCGGCGACGTCACGGCGCTGATCGGGGCGCTCGGCGCGGAACGCGCGGTCGTGGTCGGACACGACTGGGGCGCCCCGGTGGCCTGGGCCACCGCGGCGCTGCGCCCGGACCTGGTGCGCGGCGTCGCCGGGCTGAGCGTGCCGCCGCTGCCGTCCGGGCCGACGCCGCTGGCGCAGTCCCGGGAGAGGTTCGGCGAGGGCTTCTACCAGATCTACTTCCAGGAGCCGGGCCGGGCCGACGCCGAGCTGGCGGCCGACCCGAAGTCCGCGTTCCGCCGCGTCCTCGGCGGCACCTACCCGGACGGGGAGCCGAAGCCGTGGGTCGTCCCGGAAGGCATGAAGCTGCTGGACACCGTCCCGGAGCCGGAGCGGCTGCCGGCCTGGCTCACCGAGGAGGACATCGAGGCGTTCGCCGCCGACTACGCCCGGCACGGCGCCCGCGCCTTCACCGGCGGGCTCAACTGGTACCGCAACATCGACCGGAACAACGAGCTGATGGCGGCGTTCGCCGGCCGGCGGATCGAGGCGCCCGCGCTGTACGTCACCGGTGAGCAGGACCTGGTGAACGCGATGGTCACCCGCGAGGTGGTGGCGTACCTGCTGCAGCAGGTGACGCCCCGGCTGCACCGGCACGTCCGGCTCCCGGGGACGGGGCACTGGACGCAGCAGGAGCGGCCGGCGGAGGTCAACGCGGCGCTGCTGGACTTCCTGGGGTCGCTGGACTGAGGGCCGGGCGTCCCGGGCGTCCCCGGTGTCCCGGGCGGCCGAGGCGGCCGCCCGGGCCCGCGTCCGGGGCGGGTACGCGGTGTCCGGCGCACCGGTGGCGCGGCTCAGACCGGCAGCAGGCGGCCGATGAGTTCGCCGAGGCGGCGGGCGTTGCGACAGGAGTGCATCTCCACGACGTCGGCGTAGGCGTGGGCGGCGGAGTCGCCGGTGGGCCAGCGGGAGGGCTCCTCCGGGTTGAGCCAGAAGACCCGGCGGGCCCGGGCGGCGATCCGGCGCAGGGCGTCGAGGTTCGGGTCGCGGTGGTTGGTGCGGGCGTCGCCGAGAACCAGGACGCAGGTGCGCGGTCCGACCGCGTCGAGGTGGTGCCCGGCGAAGTCACCGAGGGCGGAGCCGTAGTCGCTGTTGCCGTGGTGGCCCGTCACCTTGGCCTCGGTGAGGATCCGGGCGGCGAGGCGGGCCGGATCGTCACCGGTCCCGAGCAGGTCGGTGACCTCGGCGGTGCGGTTGACGAAGGCGAACACCCGGACCTTGCTGAACTGTTCGCTCATCGCCTGCACCAGCAGCATGGTGAAGTCGGCGAAGCCCGCCACCGAGCCGGAGACGTCGCAGAGCAGCACCAGCTCCGGGCGGGCCGGCCGGCGCAGGCGGTGGACCGGGCGCAGCGGTACGCCGCCGGTGCCCAGGGAGCGGCGCAGGGTGCGGCGCAGGTCGATGTGGCCGCGGGCGGCGCGGCGGCGGCGGGCGGCGAGCCGGGTGGCGAGCTTGCGGGCCAGGGGGTGGACGGTGCGGCGCAGTTCGGTGAGCTGGTCGCGGCCGGCGTAGAGGAAGTCGATCCGGTCGACGGTCGGGGCGACGGCGCGTTCGGCGATCCGCTCGGCGCCGCGCAGTTCGGCGACCCGGCGGCGGGCCTCGCCGGTGACCAGGGCGCGGAAGTCCCGGATGCGGCGCCGGACCTCGTCGGCGAGGACGAGGTCGGACAGGTCGGTCGCGGAACCGGCCGTGCGCAGGGCGGCGAGGATCCGTGCGAGCAGCGTCTCGGGGGCGAGCCTGCCGAGTGCCTGGTGGGCGGACCAGCCGTCGGAGCCGGGCGTGCTGCCGGCGCCGTAGCGGCCGAAGGCCTCCACGACCTCGCCGGCGAGCCGGGCCTGGGCGGCGCGGTCGTCGGCGGCGAGGGCGGCGGCGAGGCGGTCGCGCAGGTCGTCGCGGAGCGGGTCGGGGCGGCCGAAGCGCGGCGGCTCGGGGTCGTCGGGGACGGGCAGCGGGTCGGCACGGACGGCTTCGGGGGTGCCGACGCCGAGGGGGAAGAACAGGTCGAAGGTCGCGTCGAAGACCGTCCGCTGGGTCTCGGAGCGCAGCAGGGCGGCGGCCAGTCCGGCCCGCATCCGCTCGCGGTCGGCGAAGCCGAGGACGTCGAGGACGGCGGCGGCGTCCACGGTTTCGGCGGGGCCGATCCGCAGGCCGTGGCCGCGCAGGGCGCGGACCAGGCCGGTGAGGCGGGCGGCGGTGTCGGCCAGAGGGGCTTGGGCCGGCGCGGGTGCGGGTGCGGAGGGCCCGGGTGCGGTCGGCTGGAGCGCGGCCGGCCCGGCTCCGGTCGGCCGGGGCTCGGCGGTCATGCGAGGGTGAGCTTCCGGGAGGCCTTCCGGATGTCGTCCTGGTGCTTGAGGATCACCCCGAGGGTGCCCCGGACGGCGGCCTCGTCCAGGGTGTCCGCGCCGAGGGCGAGCAGGGTGCGGGCCCAGTCGATGGTCTCGGCGACGGACGGGGCCTTGCGCAGGTCCATCGCGCGCAGCGCGCCGACGACCCGCACCAGCGATTCGGCCAGGGTCTCGTCCAGCCCGGGCACCTTGAGCCGGACGATGCGGCGCTCCAACTCGGCTTCCGGGTAGTCGAGGTGGAGGAAGAGGCAGCGGCGGCGCAGTGCCTCGGAGAGGTCGCGGGTGGCGTTGGAGGTGAGCAGCACGAAGGGGCGGCGGCTCGCGGTGATGGTGCCGAGTTCGGGGACGGTGACCTGGAAGTCGCTGAGCACCTCCAGCAGCAGCGCCTCGACCTCGACGTCGGCCTTGTCCATCTCGTCGATCAGCAGCACCGTCGGTTCCTCGCCGCGGATGGCGGTGAGCAGCGGGCGGGTGAGCAGGAACTCCTCGCCGAAGATGTCGCCGCGGGCCTCCTCCCAGCCCTCCTCGCGGCCGGCGGTGATCCGCAGCAGCTGCTTGGCGTGGTTCCACTCGTAGAGCGCGTGGGCCTCGTCGATGCCCTCGTAGCACTGGAGCCGGACCAGCCGGGCCCGTCCGATCGCGGCCACGGCCTTGGCGAGTTCGGTCTTGCCGACCCCGGCCGGGCCCTCGACCAGCAGCGGCTTGCCGAGCTGGTCGGCGAGGAACACGGTGGTGGCGACGGCGGTGGAGGCGAGGTAGCCGGTGGTGGCGAGCTGTTCGGCGGTGTCCGTGACCGAGGTGAAGAAACCCGTGCCGTTCGTCCCGTTGCTGGTGCCGTCGCTGCCCATGTGCCGCCCCGTTCCGGTTCGCCGTCTTCGTGCGGCGCCACCCTACCGGCCGGTCACATCGGTGTCGCGGGTTCGGCCCGTTCCCGGCCCGTTCCCGGCGAGGGTGCGGCCGGGCACGGCCGGGCGGCGTACGGAGTGGTGCCGGTGCCGTACGCCGCCGTGGTCGGGGTGGGGCTGTCCGTCAGCGGGCGGTGGGGACCGTCAGTTGACGTAGAGGGCGGGGCTGCCGGCGACGGAGGTGTCGGTGACCGGGCCGTAGGTGGCGCTGAACCAGCCCGTCGAGAAGCACAGGCCGGGACCGGAGACCAGCGTGAAGGGCTGCGCGGAGAAGCCGATCGTGTTGCCGGTGTTCGAGGTGGTGCCGTTGATCCCGGTGCTGTTCTGGTAGTTGCAGGTGATGCTGCCCAGGATGGTGCCGAGGACGACGGTGGTGCCCATCGCGCCGGCCGCGCCGGGGGTGAGCTTGACCGGGTTGCCGGGGGCGTCGCTGACCGTGTTGGTGAACGGCAGGTTGGTGACGGTGATGCTCTTGACGCTCGTGACGCCGAGGACGTTGGAGGTGCAGGAGCCGAAGGTCTGGGTGTTGAGCTGCTCGACGGCGCTGCCCGGCGCGGCCGGGTTGGAGGTGACGGTCGCCGAGAAGGAGGAGGCGGCGCACTTGATGCCGCTCGTCCCGGTGGCGCTGTTGTAGAAGGTCGCGTAGCTGCCGGAGACCAGGTTGGCGGTCAGGACGTCGCCGACGGAGACGGCCGGGCCGGTCGGGCTGCCCGTGGTCAGTACGGCGGTGGCGGCCTCGGCGGGTGCCACGGCCGCACCGGTGAGGGCGAGTGCGGTGAGGGCGGCGGTGGCGAGGGTGCGACGGATGCGCATGAGGGTACCTCTCTCCGTCCGGGGGACGGGTGGGGGAATCCCGGCGTGCGGGTGTGGTGGTGTGCACGGCGGGGGAAGTGCATGGCGTACCGGAGGCTCCGGCGGGGCCGCGGTGCGGGCGGGCCCGGCGCCACGGGCCCGCTCGTGCGGCTCGGCTGTACGGCCGTGAGGCGGTTCGGCTGCAGGGCCGTCGGGCCGTGCGGCGGTTCGGCGGTGCGGAACACAGTGGCACTGCCCGGCGGCGCTGCGCCGGGCCGGTGCGGACGTGCGGTGCTGTGGGGGTGCACGTCGGCGGCTGCCACCGCCGCGGGCCTGCGCCCGCCGTGCTCCCGTGGACCGGGTGGTGCGTCCGGACCGGGGGAGCCCCTGGAGGTCGACCGGTGGGGGCCTGCTCGTCCACCGGTTGGAAACCTGTCAGTGTTGTAAACCCGGTGTTGCGTCAATGTCAATACAGGACACAGGAGTTGGTGATGGAACGGAACTACCTCCGGAGTGCCGACGTGGTCCTGCTGCCGGGCGCGCGGACCGGCCGCGATCCCGCCCGGTCGATCAAGCCGGGCCCGCGCCGGCAGCCCGCGGGCGTGGTCGCCGCGACCCAGCGCGAACGGCTGCTGGACGGGCTGGTCCGGACCGTTGCCGAACGCGGCTACCAGCACGCGACGGTGAGCGACATCTGCCGGGCGGCGGGCGTGACCAGGCCGGTCTTCTACGAGCTGTTCAGCGGCAAGGAGGACGCCTTCCTGGCCGCGCACCGCTACGGCACCGGGGTGGTGCTCCGGCGGATGGCGGCGGCTTTCGCGGCCGAATCCGACTGGTGCCACGGGATCCGGCAGGCGCTCGGTGCGATGCTCCAACTGCTCGCCGGGACACCGGCGTTCGCGACCATGGCGGTGATCGAGATCGAGGCGGTCGGCCCGGAGGGGCGCCGTGAGCGCGATCAACTCCTCACCAGATTCCGGGCGTTCTTCGCCGAGGCACCCCAACTCCCTTGCGGCATCACGGTGGACGAGCTGGTGGACGCCGTGGTCGGCGGCGTGTACAGCGCGATCCACCGCCGGATCGACTCCGGCCGCACCGATCAACTGCCGGAGCTGTTGCCCGTGTTGAGCATGTTCTGCCTGGCGCCGTTCCTCGGCCCGGCAGAGGCCGCCGAGCGGCTCGGGGTGGCGGGAACGGCCGAGCGGCTGGGCCTGGCCGAGGCGCCGGAACGGGTCGAGGCCGGGATCGGTGAAGATCCTTCGTGCACCCGTATTGACCCGGCCAATACCGGGCAGTAGCTTCCCAGTTACTTACCGCGCTCCGACCGGACCCGCCCCGCTGCCGAGGGGCGGGCGGCCCGTTCGGGCCGCGGAACGCTGTCCGCGCCAGGACAACGTGCCAGTGCCTGCCCACCCAATCCACCCACAGGGAGCACACATGGCCATGTCCGAGGACGCCGCCGCGGCGGCCGAGACCCCACAGCCGGTCGGGCCCAGAAGAGGCCGGGTACGGCTCAAGCGCACCGCCCTGATGGCCGTGCCGGCGATCGCCGCCGGGGGCGTCCTGATGGCGCTCACCGCCCAGGGCGTGCTCGCCGCGCAGTTCTCCATCTCCGGCATGCCGTTCACCATCACCGCCGACAAGCTCGACGGCAAGGGCTTCGCCCAGTTCGGTTCGCTGGACTCGATGATCCCCGACAGCCCCAACGCGGGCTCCACCGGCGGCCAGGTGCTGGTCGCGGTGTCGGCGATCAAGAGTGCCGAGATCACCAACCTGTGCCAGAGCGTCGACCTCGGCGGCATCAACCTGGTGATCCACGCGGGCGACGGCGGCACCCCCGTCAGCGCCTCCAACCTCACCACCGACTCCGATCTCCTGTCCGGCGACGCGGAGTTCACCAACATCGAGATCGGCGGCGACGCCAGCACCTTCGACAAGGCCGGCCCGGTCGGCAAGGGCAACCCGGGGGTCTTCGGCCAGCAGGCCGACACCGTCGTGCTGACCCACCTCAAGCAGCACAACTACGCGAGCACCGCCGTCGGGTTCAAACTGCCCAACCTGCGGCTGAGCTTCGGCTCCCAGGGCTGCTGAGCATGACGGAGTCCGTACCGGAGCCGGCCGGGACCGATGGGGGCGTCGGGGCGCGGGCCGAGGGGGTGGCGGCCGAGGGGACGGCCACCGCGCCCGGCACCGCCGCCGCGACCGCCGACGGTGCCGCGCCCGCCGCCCGCCCGGTCACGCGCGACTGGCGGGGCCGGCGACCGTTCTGGGGCGGGCTGCTGGTGCTGCTCGGCGGCGCCGAGATCCTGTTCACCCTGCGGGCCCCGCTGCCCGTCGTCCTGCACATCGGGATGCAGGGGCTGGCCGGCTACCTGGTGCCGGCGGTGATGGTGCTGTGCGGCCTGCTGATCCTGTTCAACCCGGCGCAGCGGCTGTTCTACTCCATCCTCGCCGTGCTGGCCGCACTGGCCAGCTGGGTCACCTCCAACCTGGGCGGCTTCCTGATCGGGATGCTGCTCGGGGTGGTGGGCGCCTGCCTCACCTTCGGCTGGCTGCCCGACCAGCCGCTGCGCCGGGGCCGGCAGCGGCGGCTGGACCGCCGCGAGGAGCGGCGGACGGCGAAGACGGCCTCGGTGTGACGCGGGTGCCCCGCGCCCTGGTGACGGGAGAGCACCGGGGGCGCGGGGCACTTCGCGGTCGTGCGGGGGCACCTCGCGGTCGTGGGGCGGCCCGTCAGATGGTCGAGGCGTCGATCACGAAGCGGAACCGGACGTCGCCGTCCAGCACCCGCTGGTAGGCCTCGTTGATCTGCTCGGCCCGGATCAGCTCGATCTCGGCCGTGATGCCGTGCTCACCGCAGAAGTCCAGCATCTCCTGGGTCTGCGGCAGCCCGCCGATCATCGACCCGGCCAGCGAGCGGCGGCCGCTGAGCAACGCGTGGGCGTTCACCGACACCGGCTTCTCCGGCGCGCCGACCTGCACCATGGTGCCGTCGACCCGCAGCAGGCCCAGGTAGGCGCTGAGGTCGAGGTCGGCGGAGACGGTGTTGACGATCAGGTCGAAGCTGCCCGCCAGCTCGCTGAACGTCGCCGGGTCGGAGGTGGCCCGGTAGTGGTCGGCGCCGAGCTTCAGCCCGTCCTCGCGCTTGCGCAGCGACTGGCTGAGCACGGTGACCTCCGCGCCCATCGCGTGGGCGAGCTTGACGCCCATGTGGCCGAGGCCGCCGAGGCCCACGATCGCGACCTTCTTGCCCGGGCCGGCGCCCCAGTGCGCGAGCGGCGAGTACAGCGTGATGCCCGCGCACAGCAGCGGGGCGGCGGCGTCCAGTGGCAGGCTGTCGGGGATGCCCAGCGCGTACGCCTCGTCCACGACCAGCTCCGCGGAGTAGCCACCGTAGGTCGGCAGGCCGTCGCGGCCCGTGCCGTTGTAGGTGAAGACGGCGCCGCCCTTGCCGGTGCAGTACTGCTGCAGACCGGCGCGGCAGTTGTCGCACTCGCGGCAGGAGTCGACGAAGCAGCCGACGCCGACCCGGTCGCCGACCTTCCAGCGGGTCACGCCGGGGCCGGTCTCGCTGACCACGCCGGCGATCTCGTGGCCCGGGACCATCGGGAAGATGCCGGTGCCCCAGTCCTCGCCGACCTGGTGGATGTCGGAGTGGCAGATGCCGGAGAACTTGATGTCGATCACGATGTCGTGCTCGCCCACGGCCCGGCGGGTGACGGTGGTCTTCGCCAGCGGGGCGTCCGGCTGCTGCGCCGCGTAGGCGGCGACGGTGCGGGTGGTACCGGCGGTGGTGCTCGTGGTGCTCGTCGTGGTGGCGGCCGTGCTGTTCGTCGTCTCGTTCGTCATGCCCCCAAGCCTGCGGCGGGCCGGTCGGCCCAACCAGACCAGAGATCAACGTACGAAGCCGGGACGTAGGGGAGCGGGACGTAGGCGGGCCGGACGTACGACCACGGAACGTACGCACGGCAGTATCACCCTCGCCCGCCCCGCGGCGCCGCGGCGCCCGCATACTGCAGGCATGGACCAGCGCACCGAACTCAGCGAGTTCCTCCGATCCCGCCGCGCCCGCCTGCGGCCCGAGGACGTGGGCCTGCGGGACACCACGACCCGGCGCCGGGTGCCCGGGCTGCGCCGCGAGGAGCTGGCCCAGCTCGCCGGAGTCAGCACCGCCTACTACACCCGGCTGGAACAGGGCCACGGCGAGAACGTCTCCGCCGCCGTGCTGGACGCCATCGCCCGCGTCCTGCGGCTCAGCTCCGCCGAGCGCGAGCACCTCGGCCGGCTCACCAAGCCGCCCCGCCGCCGCTCCGGCCGGGCCGCCGCCCGGGTCCAGCGGGTCCGGCCCGCGCTGCAGCAGCTGCTGGACGCCATGGAGGGCGTGCCCGCGTACGTGCTCGGCCGGCGCCTGGACATCATCGCCTGGAACCGGCTCGGCACCGCCCTGCTGGGCGACTTCGCCACGATGCCGCCCGAGCAGCGCAACATGGCCTGGCACGTCTTCCTCGACCCGGCCGCGCGCGAGCTCTACCAGGACTGGGAGGGCAAGGCCAGCGACGTCGTCGGCATCCTGCGGCTGGACGCCGGACGCGACCCGGACGACCCCCACCTCGCCTCGCTGATCGGTGAACTCTCCGTCAAGAGCGAGGACTTCAGGCGTCTGTGGGCCACCCACAACATCCAGGACAAGGGCCACGGCACCAAGCGGCTGCACCACGCCGTGGTCGGCGGGCTGAGCCTGCAGTACGAGACCCTGCGCCCGGCCGGGGAACCCGACCAGGTGCTCGTCGCCTACCACGCCGAACCGGGCTCCGGCTCGGCCGAATCGCTGCGGCTGCTGGCGAGTTGGGCGGCAACCGAGTTCCAGGCGGGCCCGTCCGAGCGGACGGCCGGACCGAGTGCCGGTTCGTCCGCCGGTGCGCCTGCCGGTCCGTCCGCCGAACAGTCCCGGTAGCGGTCCCGCTTGGCAAGGGGTCGATGGTCCCGGGTCCGTTCGGGGCGATCGACCCTTCTCGCGTTCGGCGGCCGCGCAGTTGACTGGGCATGACATGGACAACAGCAGCAGCACGCACCTCGCCACCGGCACCGCCACCGCCGAGTACGACCGGCTGATCGCCCGCCACCACGCGATGCGCCTACGACGCCGACTCCTCGCCCCGTCCTCCTCCTCGGGCGGCGACCCCGGGTACGGCGCCGACGGCGACGACCACGGGTACGGCGGCTACGACGGCGCAGTCGACCAGCACCTGATCCGGCGCGACCTCGACCGGATCGCCCCGCTCTCCGAGCTGATCGACCACCTCTACGCGGTCATGTTCCGCCACCGCCCGTACCTGCGCCCGCTCTTCCCCGCCTCGATGGAGTTCCAGCAGGCCCATCTGGAACGGATCTTCCGCCACCTCGTCGACCACCTCCACCACCCCGCCGAACTGGGCCGGATGCTCCGCCAACTCGGCCGTGACCACCGGAAGCTGGGCGTCCGACCGGTCCACTACGAGGCCTTCGAGGAGGCCCTGTGCGAGGCCATCCGGTACCGGGCCGGCGAGCACTGGACCGAGGAACTGGAAGCCGCCTGGGTGCGGATGATCCGCTTCGCCGTCGGCGCGATGGTCGCCGGCGCCGACTCCGCGCTCACCGAACCCCCGTACTGGCACGCGGTGGTGACCGGCCACGAGCGCCGTCGCCCCGACCTCGCGGTGCTGCGGGTGCGCACCGGCGAACCGTACCCGTACCGGGCCGGACAGTACGGCACCGTCGAGCACCCGGCGCTGCCGCACACCTGGCGGCAGTACTCGATGGGCTGCGCCCCGCGCGCCGACAACGAGCTGGAGTTCCACGTCCGCCGCACCGGCCCCGACGGGGTCAGCGCCGCCCTGGTCGAACACACCGCGGTCGGCGACCGGCTGCGCCTCGGCCCGCCGCGCGGCGGCCTGCTGCCCGACGGCGACGCCCGCGACCTGCTGCTGGTCGCGGGCGGCACCGGGCTCGCCCCGATGAAGGCGATCGTCGAACAGCAGGCCGCCCACCGCCCGCCCGGCCGCCGGGTCCACCTCTTCGTCGGTGCCCGGGACCGCGGCGACCTCTACGACTGGCGGGCACTTGCCGAACTCGACCTGCACAAGCCGTGGTTGACCCTCACGCCGGTCACCGCCGGCCGCCTCGCCGACGCCGTTGCGGCGGCCGGGGACTGGCGCGGCCACCTGGCCTGCGTCAGCGGCCCGGTCGGCATGGTCGCCTCCGTCCGCGGCCGGCTCGTCTCCGCCGGACTCCCGCTCGGGCAGGTCCGGTACGACCAGGGGCTGCAGCGGTAGCCCGAATCGGCCTGCGGGGAGGGATTCAGCGGAAGCAGTAGGAGTCCGAGGAGGCGTCACCGCCCGCGAGGTGGGTCTGGTGCACGCGCAGTCCCCGGAAGTCCGCGCCGTGCGGGAAGAAGCGCTCGTCGATGCTCAGCCCGCCCGCCTCCGGGTCGGCGTCCAGCTTGACGATCCAGGGCTCGATGCCGTCCGGGTAGACCTGGTCGTCCCAGGAGCCGTAGAGGGAGTTGGTCAGGTACAGCCGCCGGCCGTCCCGGCTGATCTCCACCATCTGTGGCGCCCCGCTCAGCGGCCGGCCCGGCTCGGCCGGGTGCGGGGTGCGGGCGACGACCCCGCCGAGGCGCACCGACGAGGCCAGGCGGGGGTGGAACGGGTCCGAGACGTCGTACTGGAACAACTCGCCCGTCCCCCACGCCGACACGTACAGCCAGCGGTCGTCCACCGACAGGTTGATGTCGGTGACCAGCGGCGGCACCGCACCGAACGGCTGCAGCGCCGGCGGCAGGTCCTCGGCCTTGGCCGGCTCGGCGGGGATCTCGATCACCTTGCGCGCGGTGAACGCGGGACCGTCCCGGTACCAGAGCCAGACCGAGGAGGACAGGTCCTCGACGTTCGCCACCACCCCGGCGAACCCCCACTCCGCCTGCGGGTCGTGCGCCGGGCGCAGCTCCAGCACCATCTGGTACTGGTCGCCGAGGTCGATCCGCTGCACGTGCCGCCCGGAGTCCAGCTCCCAGAAGTGCAGCGCGTGCCCGTACTTGCGGCCCAGCAGCAGCTCCGGTACCACCCCGTCCTCGACCATCCACGGGGTGCCCCACTCGCTGGTGACGCCCACGTTGGTGCCGAGGTGCCACCAGACGTCGTACGCGAAGTTCTGCGGTCCGCGCTCGGTCTCCCAGGCGCGCAGCACGTCGAAGGTGGTGTGGTCGAGGATCGCCACCCCGCCCGGCCCGTCGGCCCCCGCACCGGCCCCCAGGCAGGAGAGGAAGACGCCGTCCGGGCCGCAGTGCAGGGTGTGCGGGCGCGAGTAGCCGGCCTTGGCGGCGAGCTCGGCGGCCTCGACGGTCTTCACCAGGCGCGGGCGCACCGGGTCCGGTCGGGTGTCCATCACGTGCAACCGGGAGGAGCGCAGGCCCGGGAGCAGCAGGAAGCGCCGTTCCGGGTTCTCGTGGCAGGCGTGTGCCAGGGCGCTGGAGCAGGCGTTCCAGCCGAAGTGGTGCAACTCGTCGCCGAGGGTCGGGAGTTCGGCGAAGTTCAGGACCGTCCCGTAGCTCGCCGAGGCCGGGTCGGTGTCGACGGTGAGCAGCGCGTCCGGCTGCCGGCCTGACCGGTCGAACCCGGCCACGTACGCGAGCTTCTCCGGCGGCGCGGCCATCGCCTCGGACGCCGACCGGTAGAGCGACGGATCACGGTGCTCCTGCTGCATGCAAACTCCCCAACTCGCCTTGTCCGTGCGGGAAGCGTTCCACATCGCCACCGGCGCACAGCAGGCGTACGAGGAGGGGCGGGGAGGCGCGGAGCGTACCCCGCGCCGGTGCACGACGGCGTGCGCGGCAGGGCCCTCCACGGCCCGCTCCGGTCGAGCGGCCGGGCCCGACCGGCCGACGGGCCGGTCGACGCGACCCGGGCGCGACCCGGCCACCGCCGAGCGCCGCGCACCTACCGGCCGGTATCGTCATGGCCGGAACAGGTGGTCACCTGCCGGACCGGCAGGCGGAGCAGAGGATCGGTGCGGCGGCGATGGAGTTTCGGGAAGACATCCTGGGTGCCCCCTACGAGGCGGCGGAGCTGGACCTCCGCCCCGACGCCGAGGGCGAGGTGTGCGCGACCCTCGTGCGGCGGATGGTCCCCGGGGCGGAGCGGGCCGTCCTCTACATCCACGGGTACAACGACTACTTCTTCCAGACCAACCTGGCCGAGCACTACGCCGCGCTCGGCTTCTCGTTCTACGCGCTCGACCTGCGCAAGTACGGCCGCTCGCTGCGCCCGCACCAGTCGCCGAACTTCGTGCAGAGCCTCGCCGAGTACGACGAGGAGATCGACGAGGCGGTGCGGATCATCCGCGAGGCGGACGGGCACCGGCAGCTGCTGCTGAACGGGCACTCCACCGGCGGGCTGGTGGCCGCGCTGTGGGCGGGGCGGCGCGCCGGGCGCGGCCTGGTGGACGGGCTGTTCCTCAACTCGCCGTTCCTGTCGATGCCGACCTCGCAGGCCGTCCGGACCCTGGGTGGGCCGGCCGTGACGGCGATCGGGCGGCTGGCACCGACCCGGGTGCTGCCGTCGACGCTGAACCCGCACTACACGCACAGCCTGCACAAGGACCACCGGGGCGAGTGGGACTTCGACCTGACCCTGAAGCCCGCCGAGGGCTTCCCGCTGTTCGCGGGCTGGCTGTCGGCGATCCACCAGGGGCACCGGCGGCTTCGGCACGGGCTCGGGATCGACGTGCCGGTGCTGCTGATGGCGTCCACCAGGTCCATCGCCACCACCACGTGGCACAACGCCCTGCACCACGCGGACGCGGTGCTGCGCGCCGACGACATCGCCGCGCAGGGGCCGAGGCTCGGCCGGCACGTCACGATCGTGCGGATCGAGGGCGGCATGCACGACCTGGTGCTGTCCGGGGAGAAGGCCCGCACCCAGGTCTTCGCCGAGTTGGACCACTGGTTGGAGGCCTACCTGGACGTGCGGCCGGTCGGGGACCGCGCGTGACCTCCGAGCACGACGAGCCGGTGCCGGTCGGTCGGCGGACCGACCTCGGCTTCGCCAAACTCATGCCGGACATCGACCGGGACGGCGCCTGGCTGCTCACCCTGGACGGGACCCCGCAGTCGTACGTCGACCTGGCCGACCCGACGCACCTGGAGTTCGAGTACACCCGGCGCCTCGGCCACCTCGCCGACGCGCTCGCCCCGGCCGGCCGCCCGCTGGACGTGCTGCACCTGGGCGGCGGCGCGCTCACCCTGCCCCGCTACCTGGCCGCGACCCGGCCCGGCTCGCGGCAGCGGGTGGTGGAGGTGGACGGGCCGCTGCTGGAACTGGTGGAGGAGCACCTGCCCTGGCGTGGCACGCCCGGCGCGGACGTCTCGGCGACCGTCGGCGACGCCCGGGCCGCCCTCGCCGACGTCCCGGCGGGCTCGCAGGACCTGGTGGTCGCCGACGTCTTCCACGGCTCGCGCACCCCGGCGCACCTGACCTCGGTGGAGTTCGTCCGCCTCGCCGCGGCCGCGCTGCGCGAGGGCGGCTGCTACGCGGCCAACCTGGCGGACGGCCCGCCGCTGGCGTTCGCCCGGGCGCAGGCGGCGACGGTGCGGGCGGTGTTCCCGTATGTCTGCCTGGTGGCGGAGGCGTCGGTGCTGCGCGGACGGCGATACGGCAACGTGCTGCTGGCCGGTTCGTCGGCGCCGCTGCCGGAGGCGGAGCTGGCCCGGCTGTTCGCGGGCGACGTCTTCCCGGCCCGGCTGGTGGCGGGCGACGACCTGGCGGCCCTGGCCGGCCGCACCGCGCCGGTCACGGACGCGGACGCCACCGACTCCCCGCCCCCGCCGGACGGCGCGTTCAGCGTCGGCTGACCGGGCCCGCGGGCCCGCGCGTCGGGCCGGGCACGTCCGTCCGGCGGGTGTCAGAATCGGCGGGTTCACGACCGAGCGCGCTGCGCGCGCGGGCACGTCGAAGGAGCGAGTGATGACTGGCGGCGCGGAGCGACCCGGGGCGGCGAAGCGGCCCGAGCTGGCGGCGGTGCCGGAGACGGCGCTGTGGACGCTGTGGCACCGGGCGGTGGAGGCGCGGCGGCCGGACACCGTGCTGGCGGACCCGAAGGCGGTCGAGCTGGTGGACCGGATCGACTACCCGTTCGCGCAGCGGTTCGGCGAGAACGCGCTGCTCGGCCAGCTCCAGGCGCTGCGCGCGGCCTGCTTCGACCGTGAGGTGGCGGACTTCCTCGTCCGGGAGCCGCGCGGCACCGTGGTCTGCCTGGGGGAGGGCCTGGAGACCCAGTACTGGCGGGTCGACAACGGGCGGGCCCGCTGGCTGAGCGTGGACCTGCCCGAGGTGGTGGCGTTGCGCGGGGAGCTGTTGCCGCCCGGCCCGCGCCAGCGCTACCTGGCCGCGGACGCCACCGAACTGGGGTGGGCCGAGGAGGTGGACCGCGACCGTGCGGTACTGGTCAGCGCACAGGGCTTGTTGATGTACCTTCCGCCGGCCCGGGCGAGAGCCCTGATCGCAGGCTGCGCGGAGCGGTTCCCGGGTGGCTCGCTGGTGCTGGACGCCGTGCCGCGCTGGTTCGGCCGACTGACCCGGAACGGGAGGATGGGTGCCCACGGTTACCAGGCGCCGCCGATGCCGTGGGCGATGGACGCGGGTGAGCGGGATAAGCTCCGCAGCGCCGGTCCGGCGGTGGCGGCGGTGCGGGATGTCCGGCCGACCGGCGGACGCGGGCTCGTCGGTGCCCTGCTGCCGATCGCGCTGACCGTCCCGCCACTGGCCACCCGCCGTCCCTCCGTCACCGTCCTGGACTTCGCGGAGCGGCCCGCGCGGCCGTAGCCGGACGGCGGGCCGCCGCGCCGGTCCAGGCGACGGCGGCCCGCAGCGCGCCGGTCAGAGCAGGGTGTAGACGTTGTCGCTCACCTGGTTGTGGCGGGGCGGGCGGGTGCCCTTGAACCAGGTGACCCAGGACTGCGGCAGGGCCGAGCGGTCCAGGACGAAGTCGTCCAGCACCAGGCAGTCGATGTCCGAGCGCAGGAAGCACAGCAGCGCGTCGACCGGGGTGTGCACGATCGGCTCGCCGCGCAGGTTGAACGAGGTGTTCAGCAGCAGCGGGCAGTCGGTCCGGTCGGCGAACGCCTTGATCAGCCGGTAGAAGCGGCCGTTCTGCTCCTCGGTGACGGTCTGCACCCGGGCCGAGTTGTCGACGTGGGTGATGGCCGGCAGGTGCAGCGGGGAGGCCACCTCGCAGGTCTCCAGCATGAACGGCGACTCGTGGTCGAGCTTGAAGTGCTCCTGGGCGTGCTCGGCCAGCACGGCGGGGGCGAACGGGCGGAAGGCCTCACGCATCTTGACCGAGGCGTTGATCCGGTCCCGGGTGTCGTCGCCGCGCGGGTCGGCGAGGATGGAGCGGCCGCCGAGGGCGCGCGGACCGAACTCCTCCCGGCCGTGGTACCAGCCGATCACCTTGCCGTCGGCCAGCCGGGACGAGACCGCGTCCAGCAGGCCGGTCTCGTCGCCCCGGAAGTCGAGGAAGGAGTGGCCGGCGTAAGCGCCGAGCAGCCCGGCGATCTCGTCCGAACCGGTGCCGGAGCCGAGCAGTGCCGAGCGCTGCCGACCGTGCGAGGGGCGCTCGCCGGTCAGCCGCTGGTGGGCCACGGCCGCGCAGCCGAGGCTGCCGCCCGCGTCGCCGGCGGCGGGCTGCACGAAGACGTGTTCGAACGGTCCCTCCTCGACGATGCGGCGCACCGCGACGACGTTGAGCGCCACGCCGCCGGCCATGCACAGGTTCCGGCTGCCGGACATGCGGTGCGCCTTGTCGGCCATCCGCAGCAGGGTCTCCTCGGTGACCAGCTGGATGGAGCGGGCCAGGTCGTAGTGGACGGCCTCGATCTCCGACTCCGGGACCCGCGGCGGCACCCCGAGCAGTTCCTTGAAGCGCTCGCCCAGCATGCCCTCGGGGTCGGCGAAGTCGAAGTACTCCAGGGCGAGTCGGAAGGTGCCGTCCTCGTCGAGGTGGATCAGGTGCTCGATCTGCTCCTTGAACCTCGGCTCGCCGTAGGGGGCGAGGCCCATCACCTTGTACTCGCCCTCGTTCACCTCGAAGCCGAGGTAGCCGGTGACGGCGCTGTAGAGCAGGCCCAGCGAGTGCGGGAAGCCGACCTGCTCGCGCAGCTCCAGCTCGGCGCCGCGGCCGACGCCCCAGGTGGTGGTGGCCCACTCGCCGACCGCGTCCACGGTGAGGACGGCGCTGTCCTCGAAGCCGGAGAAGTAGTAGGCGCTGGCCGCGTGCGAGAGGTGGTGGTCGACGATCTCGATCGGGCCGTTCCAGCCCAGCAGGTCGCGGATCTCCCGGCGGGGGCGGTCGGCGTCCAGCCGGTAGCGGGCCATCGGACCGTTGTCCGGGAAGGCCGGCAGGCCGGCCCAGAGCTGGCGGTGCAGCTTCTTGGCGGGGTCCTCGTAGTAGGCGACGCAGTCGACGTCGGTGATCTTGAGGCCGGCCTGACGCAGGCAGTCGTGGACGGCCTTGCGGGGCAGCTCCGGGTCCTGCTTGCGCCTGGTGTAGCGCTCCTCGTGGGAGGCGGCCACCAGCTCGCCGCCGACCAGCAGGGCGGCGGCCGAGTCGTGGAAGTGCGCCGAGATGCCCAGGATCACCGGCCCGTCGGCGGCGGCGGTGTGGGTGGTCTGGCCGGTCATCGCTGGTCTCCTTGACCTCGGGAGGGGTTCGGCATGGTGTCGTGCGTCGTCCGGGAGCAGGAGGTCATCGGACCTCCAGGAACGGCGCGTCGGACGGGAAGAGCGGCTTCAGGTCGGTGAGCCAGGTCGCCTGCGGGTCGTACTCGGCGAAGAACGGCCGGCCGACGATCCGCGGGTCGCGGGCCTGCAGGTAGCGCAGCGCGAGCGCGCGCTGCCCGGCGACCTCGGTGACGCCGTCGACCACCACCTTGCCCCGGGTGGCGGACATCGACGGCCCGCGGACCGTCCGGGCCAGCCCGGACACGCCGGACACCGCGTCCCGGTAGATTTCCCAGGCCCGCACCAGCGGCACCTCGAAGTAGTTCCGCGGGCCGGTGTCGCGCTCCACGAACAGGTAGTACGGGACGGCGTCGAGCGCGAGCTGACGCGTCCACATCTCCCGCCAGAGCGCGGCGTCGTCGTTGATGGTGCGGATCAGCGGCGCCTGGGTGCGGACCACCGCCCCGGCGGCGCGCACCCGCTGGACGGCCTGGCGGACCGCCTCGGGGTACAGCTCGCGGGGGTGGGTGACGTGGGCCATCAGGGCGAGGTGCTTGCCGGCGGCGCGGATCTCCTCGAACAGCCGCATCAGGTCGTCGGCGTCCTGGTCCGTGGTGAAGCGGTACGGCCAGTAGGTGAGCGCCTTGGTGCCGATCCGGATGGTGGTGATGTGCGCCAACTCCGGCTCCAGGAAGAGCTCCAGCGCCCGGCGTAGCGGCCCGGTACCCATGATCATCGGATCGCCGCCGGTCACCAGGATGTCGGAGATCTCGGTGTGCTCGCGCAGGTAGCCGCGCAGCGCCGACGTCTCGTCGGAGGCCGCCGCGATCTTCAGCTCCGGGTCGCCGACGAACTGGGCCCAGCGGAAGCAGTAGGTGCAGTAGGCGTGGCAGGTCTGGCCCTGACGCGGGAAGTAGAGCAGCGTCTCCCGGTACTTGTGCTGGACACCGGACAGCGGCGTGCCCTGCCAGTGGGCGACGTTGAGGTCCGTCTGCCCGGCCGGGTGGGCGTTCATGCCCGCCCGGATCTGCCGCGCGGTGCGGTTGAGTTCGGCCGGGCCGGCGCCCCGGCGCAGCAGGTCGGTGACGGTCTTGAGCTCGTCGGCGGCCAGCATGTCCGGCTGGGGGAAGACCAGCCGGAAGATCGGGTCGTCCTCGGCGGCGTCCCAGTCGATCAGCTCGTCGATCACGAACCGGTTGGTCTTGAACGGCAGGATCGCCGCCACCGCCCGGGTCTGCAGCCGGGTCTCGGCGTCCGCCCCGCAGCGGTCGAGCAGGGTGTCCAGGTCGCGCGCCGTGTAGGCGCGGAACCGCGTTGCGCTGGTGTCGGTCACGATCGCTCCTCGTCCGGGCGGCCGCTGCTCGCCGCGATCACGCGGGCGATCCGCTCGGCGGCGGTGCGGGCCGCGGGGCCGCGCAGCAGGGTGAAGTGGTCGACGTCCGGCACCGTGGCGGTGTCGACGTCGGTGCCGAGTGCCTCGGCCCAGCCGAGGGTCGGGGTGCCGTCCTCGGGGCGCTCCTGGGCCCCGGCCAGCACCAGGGTGAACCGGGCGTCGCGCAGCCGGGCGCGGCGCAGCCTGTAGGCCACCAGGGCGGTGGCGTTGGCGTCGAACACCTGGTAGCGGCGCTGCAGCGAGCGGGTCTCCTCGTCCTCCGCCGGGGCGCCGCGCAGCAGCCCGGTGTCGGGCCGCTCGCCGGTCATCCGCTCCAGGTCATGGGCGAAGGACTCGGCCCGGTCGGTGCCCGGGTCGGCGAAGCGGGCGAAGGCTCCGGAGCCGGGCGCGTAGCTGTCCAGCAGGGTCACCGAGGCGGTCCGGACGCCCTCGAAGGAGAGCTGCCGGGCCATCTCGTAGGCGACCACTCCGCCCATCGACCAGGCCGCGAGGTGGTACGGGCCCTCCGGCTGCACCTTGCGGACCTCGGGGAGGTAGGCGGCGGCCAGTTCCTGGACGGTGCGCAGGGGGGTGCCGGACTCCAGGCCGGGCGAGCGCACGCCGATCACGGTGACATCGGCCGGCAGCGCCTCGGCGAGCTCGCGGTAGCAGAGCACGTCGCCGCCGATCGGGTGCACCAGGAACAGCACCGGCCCGCCGGCCGTGCCCGGGCGCAGCGGGAGCAGCAGTTCGCTGCCCTGTTCGGCGCCGTCCCCGGCCAGTTCGCGCACCGCCTCGGCGAGGTGCTCGATCCGCGGCCCCTCCAGCAGGCGGCGCAGCGAGAGCGAGACGCCGGTGCGCTTGCGCAGCCGGGTGAGCAGGATGGTGGCGAGCAGCGAGTGGCCGCCGACCGCGAAGAAGTCGTCGGTGACCCCGAAGTCCTGGTGTCCGAGCAGGTCGGCCCAGATCTGCCGGAGCGTCTGCTCGGTCTCGTTGCGCGGCTCGACGCGCTCCACGGTGCGCCGGGGAGCCGCGCCGTGCAGCGAGGAGCGGTCGAGCTTGCCGTTCGGCAGCAGGGCGAACCGGTCGACGAACAGGAAGAGGCCGGGCACCAGGGCCAGCGGCAGCCGCTCGCGGGCGTAGCCGCGCAGCGTCTCGGCGGTCAGGGTGGCGCCGGGTTCCTTGACCACGTAGGCGACGAGCGTGCCGTCGCCCTCCTTGTCGGCGTCCACGTGCACCTGCCGCACCTCGGGGTGGCCGGCCAGTTCGGCCGCCACCTCGCCGGGGTGCACCCGGATGCCGCGGACCTTGAGCAGGTCGTCGCGGCGGCCCTCGATGTGGATCTCGCCGTCGGCGCCGACCACGGCGAGGTCACCGGTGCGGTAGAGGAGGTCGTCCGGGTCGGTGGAGCGCGGGTTGGCGCGGAACGCCGGGTCCGGGCCGGTGCCGCCCAGGTAGCCGAGGGTGCGGTAGGGCGTGCGCAGGACGATCTCCCCGCGCTCGCCGGGGCCGCACGGGCGGTCGGCGCTGCCGAGCACGACGGCCTGGCCGCCCGGAAGCGCCCGGCCGACCGGCACCGGGCCGAGGTCCTGGTCGGCGGCCACCCGGTGGAAGGTCTTGATCATCGTGGTCTCGGTGGGACCGTAGAAGTTGACGATCTCGGTGCCCGGGCCGAGCAGCCGCTCGCGCAGCCGGGCGACCAGTCGGCCGCCCAGCGGCTCGCCGGACAGGCAGAGCAGCCGCAGGTGCGGCAGCCGCGCGGTGGCCGGGTCGGCCTCGCGCAGCCAGGCGGCCACCACGCTGGGCGTGGTGTGCACGATGGTGACCCGCTCCCGGGCCAGCCACTCCACGGTGCGCGCGGTGTCGTCCAGGTCGGCGGCGGACGGCAGGCAGAGCGTCGCGCCGCGGGTGAGCGGGACGAAGACGTCGCGCAGCACGGCGTCGAAGGAGAGCGTGGTCAGCTGGGCCACCCGGTCGCCGGGGTGGACGCCGAACTCGGTGGTCTCCCAGTCGATGAAGTGGTCCAGTCCGCGTCGCCGGCCGAGTACGGCCTTGGCCTCGCCGGTGGTGCCGGAGGTGAAGAAGACGTACGCCGGGTCGTCGGGCCGCACCGGGGCGGGCGCGGCAGCGACGTCGGGGCCCGCGAGCAGGTCGTCGAAGGCGAGCCGGCGCACCTCGACGCCGGTCAGGGCGCCGGTGGCGGTGCTGGGCTCGGTGAGCAGCACGCGGCGGACCTCGGCCCGGGCGGCCATGGTCTCCAGCCGGGGGCCGGGCAGCCCCTCGTCCATCGGCACCGGGACGGCGCCGGCGCCGAGCGCGCCCACCAGGGCGGCCACGGTGGCGGGGGACTTCCCGCCGAGCAGGCCGACCCGCTCCCCGGGCTCCAGGTGCCGGGCCGCTCTCCTTGCCGCACCGGCAAGTTGACGGTACGTCACCTCACCTTCCGGCCAGCGCACGGCGACCGCCTCCGGGGTGGCGGCGGCCTGCCGCTGGACCAGTTCGGCGACCGGCGTCAGCTCCGCCGGAGGGAGCTCGGTGTCGAACGGGTGGGCGTCGCCGTGGGCGAGGCTGAGCGGCCGGTCCGGCTGCTCGGCGGCGAAGGCCAGCAGCCGGGTGAGCCGGTCGGCGAGCGCCGACACGTACTCGGGCTGGACGGTGTCGGCGTCGTACTCCAGGTCGAGCACCGTCCCGGTCGGCTCCGGGCGTACCACCACGGTGAGGTCGAACTTGGCGGTGGGCGCGGCGCCGGTGCCGTCCGCCGTCTCGGCGACCGCGTCCACCGGGCGCAACACGGCTGCCTCGCGCGGGAGTTCCTCGCGCGGCGGCATCCGCAGCAGCACCGAGAAGAGCGGGTCGCGGTCCCCGCCGCGGGCGGCGGTGACGGCGTCGACCACCTGGGCGTAGGAGACGTCCCGGTGCCCGGCGGCCTCGACCAGGACGGCACGCACCCGGCTCAGCGCCTCTCCGAAGCCGGGGTCGCCGGACAGGTCGAAGGCGTAGGCGTGGGTGCGGACGAAGAAGCCGACGACCTCGTCGAACTCCTCGCGGTCGCGGCCCGCGCTGTCGCTGCCGATGACGACCCGGTCCTGGGCCGCCGCGCGGGACAGCGCGTAGGCCAGCACGGTCATCATCGCCATGTACTCGGTGGCGTCGGACTTCGCGCAGAACTCGGCGAGCGGGGCGGCCACTTCAGGGGCCAGTGACAGCCGGGTCACCCGGGCCTGGTGGGGCCGCTCACCGGGGACGGGCCGGCCGAGCGGCAGCTCGGGGCGGCGGACGTCGGCGAGCAGGTCGCGCCAGTGGGCGAGGTCGGCCTCGGCCTGCGGCCCGGCGGTCCGGCCGGCCCGCCAGGCCGCCCAGTCGCCGAACTGCAGCCGGGGCTCGGCGGAGTCCGGCCCGGCGTGCCGGTCGGTGCCGGCCAGCAGCCCGTCGATCTGCTCGCAGACGATCCGCCAGGAGACCGCGTCGCAGCACAGGTGGTGGACGGTCAGGCCGACCAGCAGCTCCCGCTCGGCCACCCGCACGGTGCGCACCCGCACCGGGGGACCGGCGACCAGGTCGAACGGGACGGCGGCGGCCGCCGTCAGCGCGGCCAGGCCCGCCGCGCGGTCGGCCCCCGCGGGCAGCGGGGCGAAGTCCACCCCGGCCGGCCCGGCCAGCTGCACCGGACGCCCGTCGACCTCGCGGAAGCGCAGCCGCAGCGCCTGGTGGCGGCGGCAGACGGTGAGCACGGCCGCCCGGACCGCCTCCTCGTCCACTCCGGCCGGCAGGGTGAAGACCCCCGCCATGTTGTACGCGGAGCTGCTCGGGTCGAGCTGCTGGAGGTACCACAGGCCCTCCTGCTCGGGGGAGAGCGGCTGCTGGGCGTCGGCCGCGGCGGGCAGCGGCAGGGGCTGCTCGGCGACGGCGCCCCCGGCCCGCAGCGCCTCGTCGACCGCGGCCGCGAGGGCGGCGACGGTGGCGGCGCGGAACAGCGTGGTCAGGCTCAGCTCGACCGCGAAGGCACGCCGGATCCGGGCCACCACCCGGGCCATCAGCAGCGAGTGGCCGCCCAGGTGGAAGAAGTTCGCGTGCCGGGCGGCGACCGGCCGCCCCAGCACCTCGGACCAGATCGCGGCGACCTTCCGCTCGGTGCCGGTCCACTCACCCTCGTCCGGTTCCGCCTCGGCGGACGGCGCCGGCTCCCCGGGCTCGGGCAGCGCGGCCCGGTCGAGCTTGCCGTGGCCGGTCAGCGGCAGCCGCTCCAGCAGCACCACGTGGGCGGGGACCATCGCGTTGGAGCCGTGCGCGGCCACGTGGACGCGCACCAGCTCGGCGTCCGGGCGGGCGCCGAGCGCGGGCACCAGGTAGGCGGCCAGAGCGGGGCCGTCCGCACCCGGGCGGACCACCACGGCGGCGTCCTTGACCTCGGGCAGCCGCCGGATCACCGCCGCGACCTCGGCCGGCTGGACCCGGACGCCGAGGATCTTCACCTGGTCGTCCGCCCGGCCCTGGATCTCCACGTTGCCGTGCGGGTCGATCCGGCCCAGGTCACCGGTGCGCTGCACCAGGTCGGTCGGGTCCCCCGGGTTGAGCGGGTTCACCTCGAACAGCGGCCTCGCGTCGGGCCCGGGCCGCCACAGACCGCGGGTGAGGAAGCGGCTGCGGATCAGCACCTGGCCGGGCTCGCCGATGCCGCAGCGGCGCCCGCGCCGGTTGACCACCAGCAGCTCGGCGCCGTCGGTGGCGGTGCCGACCGGGAGGATGCCGGCCGGCACCTCGCCCTGCGGGACGGGGTACCAGGCCTTGAGGATGGTGGCCTCGGTGGTGCCGTACAGGTTGACGAAGCGCAGCCCGGGGGCCTCGGTGGAGGCGCGCCAGCGGTTGACCAGGCTGCCCGGCAGCGGCTCGCCGGAGAGGCAGACGAGCCGCAGCGACGGGAAGCCGCTGCCGGCGGGCAGCTCGGAGAGCAGCGCGGCGAGCACGCTGGGGACGGTCTGCAGGACGGTCACGGCCTCCGCGCGCAGCCAGTCGAGCACCCGGGCCACGTCCACGAACGGGCGGTCGGTGGGCGGCAGGCAGACGGTGGCGCCGCCGATCAGCGTCGGGAAGAGGTCCTTGAAGAGCGCGTCGAAGGTCAGCGCGGCCATCTGGGCGACCCGGTCGCCGGCGGTGACGGCCAGCGCCTGCTGCTCCCAGGCGCAGAACTGGGTGAGGGCGCCGTGCCAGCCGAGCACGCCGCGCGGGGTGCCGGTGGTGCCGGAGGTGAAGCAGAGGTAGGCGGGCGCCTCGACGTCCGGCTCGGGCAGCTCGATCCGGCCGTCCGTCAGTTCGGCGGCTCGGAGCACGGTGTGCTCCGCGAGCTCGGCGGGCGGCGCCTCGCCGGTGGTGTCCAGGACCAGCCGGGGCCGGGCGGCCGCCAGCACGTCCCGGACCCGGCCGGGCGGCTGGGTGACGTCGATCATGGTGAGGATCGCGCCCGCCCGCAGGACACCCAGCAGGGACACGACCGTCTCCACCGACCGGCCGCCGCGCACCGCCACCACGTCGCCGGCGCCGACTCCGGCCGCGAGGAGGCCACGGGCGGTGGCGTGGTAGCGCTCGACCAGCTCCCGGTAGCTGCACGCCTGGTCGCCGCGCACCACGGCGACGGCGTCCGGGCAGCGGGAGGCGGTGGTCTCGATCAGCGCGGGGACGGTGTGTTCGGGCGATTGCCGTGCGGCTGTGGGGGTGGGGCCGCGGTGATCGCTGGCGTGGGTCATCTCAGTGTCAGTCCAATCTTCCGGTCGGGGACGACCTGGGGCCGGTCAGAGCGGGATCTCGTCGACGTACGCGTCCGGCTCGTCGACGGCCGCCTCGATGAATGCGGCGAGTTGACGGACCATCACGGCGGCGCGTTCGGCCGAGATCCGTCCCCGGGCGTGGACCAGGCGCGCCTCGTACCCGGTGGTGAACGGGAAGACCTCGAACTTGAGGTCGTAGTGCGTGTGGCGTGGGGGGAACTGGAGGACCTGGACGGTGCGGCCGTCGGCCTCCCGCCGCCAGGCCGGCATGTTCTGGAACACGAAGAGGTTCTGGAAGACCGGCAGCCGGTCGGCGCCGCGGGCGCCGCCGAGCTCCGCGACGATCCGCTCCATCGGCACGACCGAGTGCCGGGCCCCGTCCACCACGGCGGTCCGGGCACGGTCCAGCAGGTCGAGGAAGGTGGCGTCCTCGTCGACCTCCAGGCGCTGCGGGACGGTGGTGATGAAGTTGCCGGCCATCCGGTCGGTCCACTCGGGCGTCCGGTTGGCCATCGGGGTGCCGACGACCACGGTCTCCTGGCCGCTGATCCGGGCCAGCCAGGCGGTGTACCCGGCGAGCAGCGCCATGAACTCGGTGACCTTGCGCTCCCGGCACAGGGCGCGCAGCCGGTCGTCGAAGCCGGGCGACCAGGTGAGGTCGACGCTGTCGGCCGGCACGCTGAGCGCGGCCGGGCGCCGCGCGTCGGTGGGCAGGTCCAGGCCGTCCGGCGCGCCGGCCAGGGTGGTGTGCCAGTGCCGCAGCGACTCGTCGACGGCGGCGCGATGCTCGGGCCCGGCCTCGTGGCCGCGCTGCCAGGCCGCGTGGTCGACGATCTGCCGGCGCTCGGGCGCGGCCGGCTCGCCCCCGGTCAGCAGGGCGAGCAGGTCCTCGGTGAGCAGCGACCAGGTCCAGCCGTCGGTGATGATCTGGTGGGTGGCCACCACCAGCAGCTGGTCGTCGGCGCCGAAGCTGACGCCGCGGACGCGCAGTGGTGCTCCGGCGCTCAAGTCGAAGGGACGGTCGGCCAGTTCGGCGACCTGTGTGCGGGTCAGCCCGCCGGGGTCGGCGCCGGCCGGGGCGTCCGTCCATTCGAGCCGGGGGCCTGCCGGGGCGATGACGGCGTGCGGCTCGCCGTCCACGGCGGTGTACCGGGTGCGCAGCACCTCGTGCCGCTCCAGGAGTCGGGCGAAGGCCTCGGTGACCTGCTCCCTGGTCGCACCGGTGATCCGGAACGCGCTCGGGGCGCTCATCGCGGTGCTGTCCGGCTCCAACTCCTGGAGGAACCACAGGCGTTCCTGGGCGTGGTTGGGTCGCAGCACGCCGTCGCGCGGGACCGGATCCGGCAGCTCCTGCGGGCGGTGGCCGGCGTCCGCGACCAGCGCCCGCAGCCCGTCCAGGGTGGGGCGGGCGAGGAAGTCGGCGACCGGTACCCGTGCGCCGAGCTGCTCGGCGAGGTCACCGAGCAGTCGGACCGCGTGCAGCGAGGTGCCGCCGGCCTCGAAGAAGTGCGGCAGGCGGCTGCCGAGCACGGTGACCCAGGCCCGCTCCACCGGCTCCAGTCCCTCGACGGCCGGGGCGCCGGCGGGCGCCGGCTCCACCAGCGGGCGCAGCGCCGCGACGTCGGCCTTTCCGTGTGCGGTCCTCGGGATCGCGTCGACGGCGGTGAGGGTGGCCGGGATCGAGGCGGCGGGCAGCACCCGGGCCAGGTCGGCGCGCCAGTCCTCGTGGTCGGCGCCCGCGGCCGGGACCGCGACGGCGGCGAGCCGGGCGGTGCCGGCGGTGTCGGTCTGCGTCAGGACGACGCACTCGTCGAGGTAGGGCAGGGCCAGCAGGGCGGCCTCCACCTCGCCGAGTTCGATCCGGACGCCGCCGATCTTCACCTGGCGGTCGTTGCGGCCGTGGTAGAGGTAGGCGCCGTCCGGCCGGCAGGAGGCCAGGTCGCCGGTGCGGTACATCCGCCGCTGCGGGTCCGCCGGGTGCGGGACGAAGCGCTCGGCGGTGAGCTCCGGCCGGTTGAGGTAGCCGCGGGCGACCCCGACCCCGGCGATGCACAGCTCGCCGGTCGCACCGACGGGCAGCTCCGCGCCGTGCTCGTCCATGACCAGCAGCTCGACGCCGCTGATGGGGCGGCCGATCGGCACCGGCTCGTCCAGCGGGCGGCCGGGCTCGCACTGCCAGTGGGTGACGTCCACGGCGGCCTCGGTGGGGCCGTAGAGGTTGTGCAGCTCGACGTGCGGGAGACGCTCGAAGAAGCGCTGGGCGAGGTCCTGGCCGAGTGCCTCGCCGCTGACCGTCACGGCGCGGAGCTCGGGGCAGGCGCCGGCCGGCAGCCGGCGCAGGAACTCGCGGAGCATGCTCGGGACGAAGTGGGTGACGGTCACCCGACGGTCCGTCAGGAAACGCCGCAGGTAGTCCGGGTCGCGGTGGCCGTCCGGTTCGGCGAAGGTGAGCTGCGCCCCGGTCAGCAGGGGCCAGAGGAACTCCCACACCGAGACGTCGAAGGTGTACGGGGTCTTCTGGGCGACGACGTCGGCGGGGCCGAGGCCGAAGCGGTCCTGCATCCAGCGCAGCCGGTTGACGATCGCCGCGTGCTCGGTCAGCACGCCCTTGGGGCGGCCGGTGGAGCCGGAGGTGTAGATGACGTACGCCAGGTCGGTGGGCCCGGCCGCGTCGATCGGGGCCGTCCCGGCGTCGGTGTCCCACGCGTCCCCCGGGGCCAGGCAGGGAGTGCCGTCCGAGAGCGCGCCGAGCCGGGCCGGGTCGCCGGTCAGGACCGCGACGGGAGCGGCGTCCCGGAGCAGGTCCCGGATCCGGCTGTCCGGGTCGGCGGTGGCGAGCGGCAGCCAGGCGGCGCCGGCCCGGAGCACCGCCACGATCGCCACGGCGAGGTCCACCGAGCGCTCCAGGTGGAGTGCGACGATGTGGCCCGCGGCGGCGCCGGCCCGGACCAGTCGGACGGCCAACGCGGCCGAACGGCGGTCCAGTTCGCGATAGTCGATCACCTCGTGGCGGTCCGACACCGCGGCGCGGTGGGGCGTCCTCCGGAACTGCTCGACCAGCAGGGTGACCAGGGTGGTGGTGGATGAGTGCGAGTGCTGAATCGGCCCCGACCTGGAACCAGGCACGGTGAATCCCTCTCCCCCGTTGATTGATTGTGCATCAGCTCATCGAGCGGAGCGAACAGTTGTCGCTGAATCGGCTCGGAACGCTTCCAATGCTCCCTGAACACTTGCATGCTGAAAGGCCGTTAGGAAGATCGATCCCGACGTGAGCTGCGTCACACCTGGATGTCATGTTCGCTGCTAAGCTCGCCGGTCGCAGACGATAGGATCGGTTCATCCAAACGCCACGGAATAGGGGGAGTTGGCGTGTGTGGACTTGCGGGCTTTGTGGGCCCACGGCATGATCCGCGGTGGGCGCGCGAGAGGCTTGAGGCCATGGCCGCGGTGATCGGACACCGCGGTCCCGACTCACAGGGCTTCCACGTCGACGAGACCGTCGCCTTCGCGTTCACCCGGCTCGCCATCAGGGACTTGGCCTCCGGCGACCAGCCGATGTACAACGAGACCCGTGAGATCGTCGCCATGACGACGGGCGAGATCTACAACTACCGACAGCTGCGTGAACTCCTGGTGGCCCGCGGTCACACTTTGCACACGAGGTGCGATGCCGAGGTGATTCCGCACCTCTACGAGGAGTTCGGCCGGGACTTTCTCGGCAAGCTCGACGGGCAATTCGCGATCGTCCTCTTTGACTACCGCGAGAACCTCTTTTTGGCAGCTCGTGACCATTTCGGTGTGACGCCGCTCTTCTACGCCCACAGGGACGGCGGACTCGTCTTCGGGTCCGAAATCAAGGCCATGCTGGAACACCCGGCCGTCGAACGCCGGGTCGATCTGATCGGGCTCGACCAGGTCCTCACCCTGCCCGGTCTGGTTAGCCCACGGACCATGTTCGAGGGCGTTCACAGCGTTCCGCCCGGCACCGCCGTGGAGTTCCGCCCGGGCGACCGGCCCAAGACCTGGACCTACTGGGACCTGGCCTACCCGCGTGCCGACGTCGAGCTCGAACGCCACGACGAGTCCTACTACGTCGACCGGGTCGAGGAGTTGCTGATCCGGTCGGTCGAGAAGCGGCTGCAGTCCGACGTGGAGGTGGGCTTCTACCTCAGCGGCGGACTGGACTCCTCGCTGATCGGCGGCATCATGCGGCACCTGCTGCCGGACGCCGAACTCCGTTCCTTCGCGGCCGCGTTCCCCGAGCGCGAGCTCTCCGAGAGCGACTACCAGCGGCTGATGAGCGACGTGCTCGACACCACCCACCGTGAACGCCTCGTCCACGACGAGGAGATCGGCGCTCGGCTGCGCAACGTGGTGTGGCACGCCGAGTGCCCGCTCAAGGAGTCCTACGACTCCGCCGCGAACGCGCTCTCCGAGGCCGTGCAGGAGTCCGGCGTCAAGGTGGTGCTCACCGGCCAGGGCGCCGACGAGTTCTTCGGCGGCTACATCGGCTACCGCTTCGACCACCTCCGCCGGGCCCAGCCGGGCGCGGTGGTCTCCACCGACCTCGCCGAGGCCAGGCTGCGGGCCCGGCTGTGGGGCGACGAGAGCTTCTTCTACGAGCGCAACGACGTCGAGTTCCGGTCCGTCAAGGCCGGCCTCTACTCGGCCGCGATCCGTGAACACCAGCTCGCCATCGACTGCCTGGAGCACCCGCTGGTCGACCCGGAGCGCCTGGCCGGCCTGCACGACCTGCACCGCCGCTCCTACCTGGACCTCAAGCTCCGGCTCGGGGACCACCTGCTCGCCGACCACGGCGACCGGATGACCTTCGCCCACTCGGTCGAAGGCCGCCACCCCTTCCTCGACCGCGAACTCGTCGAGTTCCTGGCCACCGTGCCACCGGAGCTGAAGCTGAAGGGCCTGGAGGAGAAGTACCTGCTCAAGCAGGTCGCGAGGAACTGGATCCCGGGCCGGATCGTGGACCGCGAGAAGTTCGGCTTCACCGCCCCGGGCAGCCCGCACCTGCTCCGCCAGGACGACCCCGCCATCGAGGCGCTGCTCTCCCGCGAACGCATCGAGGCCGACGGCTACTTCGACCCGGACCGGGTGGAGCAGCTCGTCCGGCAGTACTCGACCCCCGGGTTCCGGATCAACGTCCCGTTCGAGACGGACCTGCTGATGACGGTCATCACCTTCAACATGCTCCTCGACCTGTACGACCTTCCGGCGCACACCGCCTGACGACCGCGCCCACCCGGCGCCGACCAGCACCCCACCCGGACCACAACGCCGAGGGAACCCCGATGCAGTACAGCGACCCGACCAAGAGCCTCACCGAAGGCCTCAGCGACTTCCTGTCCGGCGCGGACGGCACGCTCGCCCTCGCCCGGATCCAGACCCTGGGCCAACCGACCACCCGATCCACCGAGTTGACCGCCCCCGTGCCCGCCGCCGACGTCGTCGGGGTCTGGCGCCACGAGGACGGACTGCTCCGGCGCGACGCCGAGCGGAGCGAGGAGTGGCGCTACTGGTCGGACCTGACCGAGATCCCGCTCGCCGCCGGGCGCAGGGTGGCCGTCCTCGGCGAGTCCGCCACCCGCGGCTACTTCTTCGACCCGGCGTACTCCCTGGCGAGCCTGGTCGACGCCCGGCTCACCGCCGGCCAGGCCGACGTCCTCGACCTCGCCCGCACCAACTGCTCGCTCCCGCAGCTGCTGCGCACCGCCGCCGAGGCCTGCGCGCTGGGCGTGGACGCCCTGGTGGTGCACGCCGGGAACAACTGGAACAACGTCGACCCGACGCCCACCGAGCGCCACGAGCTGGCGGCCCTGATCGCCCGGGGCGGCTTCCCGGCCGCCACCGGGGCCTTCCGCGAGCTGGTCGCCGACGTCGCCGCGAACGCGCTCGACCTGCTGCGGGAGATCGCCGGGCAGACCCCCGTCGTGCTGGTGGTCCCCGAGTTCAACCTGGCCGACTGGGTGGACGAGCCGATGCTCGACTGCCCGGCGCTCCCCGACGGCCGTCAGGCGCGCTGGCTGGAACTCCGCCAGGAGGCCGAACAGGCCGTCGAGGAGGGCCGGTCGGAGCACGCCCGGACGCTGGTCGCGGAACTGCTGCAGCTGGACGGTGGCAGCTCGCCGGTCACCCACCGGCTGGCCGCCCGCTGCGCCGGGACCCCCGACGCGGTGCTCGACGCGCTGGCGGCGGCCCGGGACTCCGTGGTCAGCCCGTTCGCGGTGCACTCCCCGCGCACCCTGGCCTCCGTCCAGAACCTGCTGCGCGAGCGCGGCGAGAAGTCCGGCTTCCGCGTGGTCGACCAGCGGGACCTCTTCCGGGAGGCGCAGCAGAGCCCGCCCGGGCGCCGGTTCTTCCTCGACTACTGCCACCTCAGCTTCGAGGGCCTGCAGCGCACCGCCGTCGCCGTCGCGGACACCCTCGCCGAGGTCCTGGGCCTGACCGTCGAGCGCGCCGTACCCGTCGAGCCCGCTGCCGACCGGCTCGCCCTGGCGCACTTCCTCGCCGCGGTGCACAACGCCCACTACGGGCAGGGCGAGGAGATCCTCCGGTACCACGTGGCACGGGCCCTGGACACCGACGTCGCCGTCGCCGAGCGGATCGAGGACTACCTCGACTACCAGACCCGGCGCGCCCCGAACTGGATGTGCTCCTCCTACGAGCGCTCCGCCCAGGACCCGTCGGTGGCCCGCTACCTGGTGGTCGGCGACGGCCGGCTGAACGGCAAGCTGGCCGACCACGTGCTGCGCGACGTCATGCTGGACGAGCTGGAGCGGCACGGCCGTCCGGTGCGCGAGCGCCACCTGGAGCTGCTGGTGGCCGAACACGCCTCCGGCACCGACCTGTTGGCCGATCACGCGCTGGCCGCCACGTTCAACGAGCGGTGCGAGACCGCCTTCGCCCGGCGGGTCGCCTACCTGCGCGCGCACGCCCCGCTGACCAGCTCGACGCTGGTGCTGGCCGAGCCGGCCGAGCTGACCGTCGAGGTCACCTGGCGGCTGCCCGGCGGGACCGCCTCCACCGGCGTCCGGCTCCGCGTCAACGGCGAGGAGGTGGGCGCGGCCGAACTCGGCACCGACTGGAGCTCGGACGCCTTCACCGTCCGGGCGGACCTGCTGCGGCGCGGGCGCAACACCGTCGAGATCCACTGGCCGGTCTCCGGCGACGGCCACGACGCCGTGCTGCTCGACGCCGCGGCCCGGCTGGAGTCCGGCGAGACCGTCCCGTGCCACCCGGTGCACGGCCACGTCCACGACTGGTCGGTCCGCCCGGTCGGGACTGTCGGCGCCCGGTGAGCGCCGGCCCGGGCCTGTGGGCACGGCTGAGCTCCACACTGATGCTGGAGCGGCGCGAGACCAGGCTGCTGCTGGCCAGCGCCACCGCCGACTCGTTCGGCACCGGCATCTTCACGGCCACGTCCGTGCTGTTCTTCACCCAGGTGCGCGGCTTCGACGTCACCTCGGTCGGCCTCGCCATCTCGCTCGGCAGCCTGTGCGCCTTCGTGTTCAGCCCCCGGATCGGCAAGCTGGCGGACCGGGTCGGGGCCAAGAAGAGCCTCATCACGCTCTTCCTGATCCGGGCCGTCGGCTACGCGCTGTACCTGCTGGCCGACCGGTACTGGCTGTTCGCGGTGCTCGCCTGCGTGGTCACCACGGCCGACCGGTCGAGCCCGGCGATCAACATGACCGTGATGGGCCGGCTGTTCGAGGCCAAGGAGCGGGCGACCATCCTGGGCACGATGTACACCGCGCGCAACGGCGCGGTCGTGCTCGGCTCGCTGGCCGCCACGCTCCCCGTGGTCACCGGCTCCACCTGGCTGTACATGGTGGGCGTCGCGATCAACGCGGCCTCCTTCATCGCCGCGGCGGTGGTGATGTCCAGGCTCCGGGTGCCCGAGCCCGCCACCGCCGACAACGGCGGGAAGCGGGAGCGCGCCGCCGGTCCGTCCCCGCTGCGCGACCCGCGCTACCTGGCGATCACCGTCGTCAACGGCGTCTCCATGACGCACAACACGATCCTGTCGCTGGTGCTGCCGCTGTGGGTCACCCAGGCCACCGACGCGCCCAGTTGGGGCCTGACCACGCTGCTCGCGCTGAACGGCGCGCTGGCGATGGCCGCCCAGGTGCCGGTGAACCGCAGGTTCGCCGACTTCGCCGCGGCCCTGCGCGCCCCCGTGTTCGGCGGGGTGGCCGTCTTCGTGGCCTGCGCGGCCTACGCCCTCTCCGGGGAGGTGTCCCAGGGCTGGGCGGCGTTGGCGGTCCTGGTGGTCGCGATGGTCGCGCACACGGCGGGGGAGTGCCTGTTCATCGCCAGTACGCCGCTGTCGTACGAGCTGGCGCCGAAGGAGTCGCTGGCCCAGTACCTGTCGTTCTACAACCTGGGCCGGGTCGGGCAGGACCTCGTGGGACCGGCACTGATCGTGGCGCCGCTGGTCAAGCACGGCACCCCGCTCTGGCTGCTGATCGGCGTGCTCGTGCTGGCGGCCGGCCTGGTGCCGCGGGCGGTGCTCGGCCGGCACCACCTCGCCACGGCCGAGGAGACGGCCGGATGACCGCCGTGAGCGCCGTCGCCCTCGGGCAGCCGGACACCGTCCGGGCCCGGCCGTCCGCGGGGCCCGCGGACGGCGTGGGCCGTGCGGGGGCCGGGGGTTCCGCGGGGTCCGACGTCGTGGGCGACATCGTGGGCGTGCTCGGCGGAATGGGGCCGGCCGCCACCGCGGACTTCTTCGCCAAGCTGGTGCAGGAGACGCCCGCCGCCAGGGACCAGGAGCACCTGCGCACCCTGGTGTGGTCGGACTCCACCGTCCCCGACCGCACCGCGGCGATCCTCGACGACGGACCCAGCCCGCTGCCCCGCCTGCGCGAGGGGGTGCGGCTGCTGGAGTCGGCCGGGGTCACCCTGATCGCCATGCCCTGCAACACCGCCCACGCCTACCTGCCGGAGCTGCGGCGCGAGTCCGGGGTGCCCGTCCTCAGCATGATCGACGCCACCGTGGGGCGGCTGCGCCAGGCGGAACCGGACGTCACCCGGGTCGGACTGCTGGCCACCACCGGGACGCTCGTCGCCGGGCTGTACCAGGAGGCCCTGCGCGCGTGCGGCATGACGGCGGTCGTCCCGGCGCCGCTGCTCCAGCAGCGGTGCGTCACCCGGGCCGTCGGGCTGGTCAAGGCGGGCCGGCTGGAGGCCGCCGGGCAGAGCCTCGAACCGGCCGTGCGCAACGTCGCCGAAGCCGGCGCCCAGATCATCGTCGCGGCGTGCACCGAACTGCCGCTGGTCCTCGGCCACCGGGCCGGGGACCTCCCGGTGTTCGATCCCACCACGGCGTTGGCCCAGGACGTCGTCGCCCTCGTACGGCGCCGTCCGCAGAACGATCACACGAAGGAAGAACTATGACAAAGCGCGTCTGCCTGGTCTCTCCCAAGCCGCCGATCATCCAGCGGGCCAGGCAGCTGAAGCTCGACGTGGTCTGCGTCTACACCCCGGAGGAGTTCCGCACGGTGCCGGTGGACGCCGTCGAGGGCGAGACCTGCCTGGTGCTGCGGCACCGGGAGGACCCGCGGGCGATGGTGGAGGCGGTGCGGGCCCTGCACGCGCAGGCCCCGTTCAGCGCCGTCTTCACCGTTCAGGAGGAGGGCGTCATCGCGGCCGCCCTGCTCAACGACGCACTCGGGCTGGCCGGCGCGCACCCGGAGACCGTGGCGCTGCTGACCGACAAGTGGCGGATGCGGCAGCGCACCGCCGAGCAGGGCGTCAGCGCGGTGCGGGCCGCCATCGGCACCACCCTCGCCGACATCGCCGAGTTCGGTGCGGCCGTGGGCTACCCGCTGATCGCCAAGCCGGTGGGCGGCTCGGCGAGCCTCGGCATCCACAAGATCGAGGACCCGTCCGAGGCCGGGCGGGTGCACGCCGCGCTCGTCGAACTCGGCCTGGACCGCTTCCTGTTGGAGGAGTACCTGGAGGGCCCGGAGATCAGCGTCGACGCCCTCTCCACCGGGGGCCGGCACGTGGTGATCGCCGTCGCGGACAAGATCACCGGGGCCGGGTTCATGGAGTACGGCCACTCCATCCCGGCCGCGCTGGACGCCGGACTGGAAGCCGAGATCGCCCGGACCGTCGGCGAGTTCCTGGACTCCGTCGGCCTGCGGGACGGCCTGTCGCACACCGAGATGAAGCTCACCCCGGCCGGGCCGAAGGTGGTCGAGGGCCACAACCGGCGCGGCGGCGACCGCATCAACACCATGACCGAGCTGGTCTACGGGATCGACCTGGAGGGCGTCGGCCTGGCCGTGGCGGTCGGCGAGCGCGAGCCGGTCACCGAGCGCCCGGCCGCCAAGCTCGGGGCGGCGGTCGCCTTCTTCGAGGCCGAGCCGGGCCGGCTGCTGGCCGTCGAGGGCGTCGAGGAGGTCCGCAACCACCCCGCCGTCGTCGAGTTCCACGTGCAGTTCCAGGTGGGCACGGTGCTCCCGCCGGTGCGCTGGTCGCCGGACCGGGCCGGCTTCCTGGTGGTGACCGCCGAGACCGGCGAGGCGGCGAGCGCGCTCGCCCGCTCGCTGGCCGCCCGGGTGCGGTTCGTCACCGAGCCGGTCGAGGACGCGGCCGACGACGTGAGCCGGCACCGCGACCTGCTGACGGAGCTCGACCAGGCCGGGTACGTCGACACGTTGAACGCGGAGCGCTGAACCGTCGGCCGGCTGCCGGCCCGCCGTCCAGGACACCCGGAGCCCTGGACGGCGGGCCGGCCCCGGCCACGGCGGGCGGGCGCGGGCCGGTGCGCGCCCTGCTGCCGTTCGTGCGCCGGGTGCGGCGGCCCGCCACCCCGTGAGGCCCGGGACACGGCGCGTGAGGAGGCTCCGTCCGAGGTCAGGGGCACTTTGCCGAATCTTGAAGAAATGGCGGCGGGCCTGGAACCATGGAGTGCGGCCGCACGTCGAAATCCACGGGTGATCGGCCGGGGGGACAGGCCGCCCGGCACGTTACCCTGCCCTGAGGGGGAGCGGCGTCGTGCCGCCATCGGACAACTGCCGGGACCGGCGCGCTGCTCCACGGGGAGCGCGGCCGGTCCCGACCTGCCACGGAGGTGCTGGCCTTGCACATCGACGCCTGGATCGAGGGCATTCCACCGACCGCGGTGTACGCCGTGGTCGGTCTGATCATCCTCATCGAGTCGCTGGGCATCCCCTTGCCCGGCGAGATCGCCCTGGTCACGGCGTCGCTGATGGCGGTCAAGGGCGTGGTGAGCCCGTGGGGCGTCGCGGGCGTCGCGATCGCCGGTGCGATCATCGGCGACTCGATCGGCTACTCGATCGGGCGCAAGGGCGGCAAGCCGCTCTTCGAGAAGCTGGGACGCAAGTTCCCCAAGCACTTCGGGCCCTCGCACCTGGCCACCGCCGAGCGGTCGTTCCAGAAGTGGGGCATGTGGGCGGTCTTCTTCGGCCGGTTCATCGCCCTGCTGCGGATCTTCGCCGGTCCGCTGGCGGGTGCGCTGAAGATGCCGTACTGGAAGTTCCTGATCGCCAACGTGCTCGGCGGCGTGGTCTGGGCCGGCGGCACGACGCTGCTGGTCTACAAGGTGGGCAAGAGCATCGAGCCGTGGCTGGCCCGCTTCTCCTGGGCCGGTCTGGCGGCGGCGATCGTGATCGGCGGCCTGTCGGCCTGGATCATGAAGCGCCGGGCCGCGAGGACGCACGCCAGGATCGAGGCCGAGGAGGCCGCCGCGGCCGCCGCCACGGTCGCGAAGACCACGGTCGCGGAGTGATGTCCGACTGACCGCGGACCGACCGCGGACCGACCGCGAACCCCGCACCGGGCGACGGAGAACGACCAGCGACCGCCCCCGGAGCCATCGGGCCCCCGGAGTAGCATCGGCCGAGTACCTGCCGATCTTGCACTCCGGAGGGCCCGATGACATTGCAGCCGACCTGGGACGCCGTGGACGCGTACTTCTCCGAGCAGCTGGTCGGGCACGACCCGGTGCTGGAGGGCGCGGCGGCCGCCGCCGACGCGGCCGGGCTGCCGAGGATCGCGGTGGCCCCCAACCAGGGCAAGCTGCTGCACCTGCTGGCACTGACCCAGGGCGCGCAGCGGATCCTGGAGGTCGGCACGCTCGGCGGCTACAGCGCGATCTGGCTGGCCAGGGCGCTGCCCGCGGACGGCACCCTGATCACCCTGGAGATCGACCCCCGGCACGCCGAGGTCGCCCGGGGCAATCTGGCCGCCGCCGGGCTGGCGGAGGTCGCCGAGGTCCGGCTGGGCCGGGCCGCCGACTCGCTGGCCGCGCTGGTCGAGCAGGGCGGGGAGCCCTTCGACCTGGTCTTCATCGACGCGGACAAGCCGAGCAACCCCGAGTACTTCCGCCGGGCGCTCCAGCTGACCCGGCCGGGCTCGCTGATCATCGTCGACAACGTGGTGCGCGGCGGCGCGGTCGCCGACGCGGACAGCACCGACCCGGCGGTGGTCGCCACCCGCGCCCTGCACGAGCTGATCGCGGCGGAGCCCCGGGTCACCGCGACCTCGGTGCAGACGGTCGGCAGCAAGGGCTACGACGGGTTCACCCTCGCCCGCGTGCGGGGCTGAGACCAGGGCCGTGGGCACGTGCGGGGCCGGGCGCCACGCACCACCGGGCAACACAACGAACGGAGACATCGTGCGGATCGGACTGCTGGGCACCGGACCCTGGGCGGAGCGGGTGCACGCGCCCGTGCTGGCGGACCACCCCGGAGTGGAGTTCGCCGGCGTCTGGGGCCGCCGCCCGGAGGCGGCCGAGGCCCTGGGTGCGGCCCACGGCGTGCCCGGGTACGCCGATCTGGACCGGCTGCTCGCCGACGTCGACGCGGTCTCGGTCGCCCTGCCCCCGTCAGTGCAGCCGGGCCTGGCGGTGCGCGCCGCCGAGGCCGGCTGCCACCTGCTGCTGGACAAGCCGGTCGCGCTGACGGTGCCGGACGCCCGGGCCGTCGCCGAAGCGGTGCGCGAGCACGCGGTCGCCTCGGTGGTGTTCTTCACGGTGCGCTTCGGCGGCCCGCAGATCCCGTGGCTCGACGAGCAGGCGGCCCGGGGCGGCTGGTACACCGGCCGCTCGGACTGGCTCGGCTCGGTGTTCGCGCCCGGCAGCTCCAGCCCGTACGCGGCCTCGCCGTGGCGCCTGGAGAAGGGCTCGCTGTGGGACGTCGGCCCGCACGCGGTCTCGGTGCTGCTGCCGGTGCTCGGTGACGTCACGCAGGTGACGGCGGTGGCCGGTCCGCTGGACGCCGTGCACCTGGTGCTGCGGCACGCCGGCGGCGCGTCCAGCACGCTCGCGCTCAGCCTGACCGCGCCGGTCGCGGCGGGCGGGACGGGCATGGAACTGCGCGGCGAGCACGGTGTGGTGCACCTGCCGGAGCGCGGCGAGGGCCCGCTCGCCGCCCTGCACCGGGCGCTGGGCGCCCTCCGGTCCGCAGCGGCCACCGGTGAGCCGCACCCGTGCGGGGCCGACTTCGGGCTGCGGGTGGTGGAGATCCTCGCCGCGGCGGAGCGCTCGCTGGCGGGGGGCGGGCCGGTGGAGGTCTGAGACCGGCCGGTCGGGGCCGACGGGCCGGACGGCCGGTGAGAGCCGCTCAGGCCGCTCACACCGGCGGCAGCGGCGGCCCGGAGGCCGTCGGGCGGCGGTCGGTGGGGCGGGTCGGCGGGATGACGGGCGCGCGGAAGTCGCGCGGGCCGGTCCAGAGCGCCGGGACGGCATCGCTGCGGCGGGCCAGTTCGTACGCCACCGCCTCGTAGTTGACGCGCCAGCCGTGGAAGTGCGCCCAGGCGTCCTCGACCGGGCGTTCGCGCGGGAAGCCGGCCGCGGTGATCATCGCGACCGCGCCCAGGAACTCGGCGTAGCTCAGCCGGATCGGGACGTCCGGGTCCGGGTCGGGGTCGAAGTCGATGCGCAGCGAGCGGGCGATGTCGCGCATCGCGGTGAACCCGGCGCGCAGGACCAGCCGGGCCTCGGGCGGGGAGGTGCGCGGGCACAGGGCGAGGTGCAGCGCGGCGGCGTCCATCACCGAGATCAGGCCGACCACCCAGCTCCGGTTCGGCTGGGGGGAGCGGAAGGACAGCAGCACCGGGTAGTTGGAGTGGCTCTCGCCGATGTCGGCGGCCAGGCGCTCCCAGTCCCGGTACAGCTGGGGCAGCGCGGTCTCGGTGTCCACCAGGGACTGGCGGGCCAGCAGTTCGGGGCCCCAGGCGGGCTCGCCGGCCCGGGACTGCAGCAGCGTCACCTCGGTCTCGCGGCGCTGGTAGGCGGCGTAGAGGGTCGGCAGGTAGGAGATCTGCAGGGCGATCACCAGCGGGCCGCTGGCGGCGGCCATGAAGTCGATCGCGGACAGGTGCAGGCGGTCCCCGCTCGCGAAGCCCAGGGTGAAGAGACTGGACCCGGCCTCGCGGATGGCCACCGTCCAGTCGAGCTGGGACGTGCCGTGCAGCAGCAGCGTGTAAGCGGTCAGCATCCCGCTGAGCCACACCGTGAGCATGCCCAGCAGGACCAGCGGCGCCAGCCAGGTGAGCGCCCGGTCCTGCGCGCGGTAGCCGCCGATCGGCGCGGCGGAGAGCCGGAGGACGGCGCGAAGGACCGTCCAGAGCCGGTTCACCAGGGACGAGTACAGCCCGCGCGGGACGACCAGGGTGCGCAGGATGCTGCCGACGACCAGCAGGAGCAGCAGCGCACCGATCACGGTGTGGATCAACCTCATGGCGCCATTCTGGCGGTCCGCGGGGCCGGCTGCGCCGGAGGTGCGCTCCCGCCGGGCCGTCGACCGGTGGCGGCTGACCTGACGTCACACGCGATATGACCATGATCACACCGATTTTCTGCGGCCCCGGCACGCCTCCCGTGACGTATCCCTACGGGGGGTTTGTCCACGAGCGAATCGGAGAGCGGACCGTGCGTGCACAGCGAGCTGGCGGGGCCGAGCAGGAGAAGTCCGGACGCCGACGACGGCGACCGCTGCGGCGGATCGACTACCCGCGCCGGGGCCGGGGCCGGATCCGCCGCTGGCTCCCGTCCTGGCGGCAGCTGCTCTCCGCCGCGGTGCTGGTGATCGTGCCGCTGACCGGCTGGCTGGCCTGGTTCTTCGCGACGACCGAGGTCCCGGACGACCTGAACGCGTTCGCCACCCAGCAGAACAACGTCTACTTCTGGGCGGACGGCACCGAGATGGCCCGGGTCGGCGAGACCAACCGGCAGGAGGTGCCACTGGACCAGGTGCCGAAGCCGGTGCGGGGCGCCGTCCTGGCGGCCGAGAACGCGACCTTCTACTCCGATCCGGGCGTCTCGCTCAAGGGCATCGGCCGCGCGGTCTGGCAGATGGTCTCGGGCGGCGACACCCAGGGCGGCTCGACCATCACCCAGCAGTACGTCAAGAACATCTACCTGAACCAGCACCAGGACTACTCGCGCAAGCTCCGGGAAGCCGTCATCGCGATCAAACTGGACGACCGGATGACCAAGGGCGACATCCTGGCCGGCTACCTGAACACCAGCTGGTTCGGCCGCGGCAGCTACGGCATCGAACGGGCCGCGGCCGCGTACTACGGCAAGGACGTCTCGCAGCTCGACCCGAGCGAGGGCGCGTTCCTGGCGGCGCTGCTGAAGGGGGCCGGGCAGTACGATCCGGCGCTGAGCCCGGAGAACCGGGAGCGGGCCGAGGAGCGGTGGTCCTGGATCCTGGACCGGATGGTCGAGGTCGGACAGCTGTCCGCGGCCGAACGCGCCCGCTACACGGTGTTCCCCGAACCGAAGCCGCAGCCGAAGTCGGCCGGCCTGGGCGGCCAGGTCGGGTACCTGGTGGACATGGCCAGGTCCTACGTGGAGACCCACAGCGACATCACCCAGGCCCAGCTGGACCTCGGCGGCCACCAGATCGTCACCACCTTCGAGAAGCCGAAGGTCGAGGCGCTCGCCGTCGCCGTCCAGGAGGCGACCAGGGGCCTCGACCCCGACAACCGCGAGGTCGACAAGCTCGTGAAGGTCGGCGCCGCGTCGGTGGCCCTCGACGGGAGGATCGTCGCGCTCTACGGCGGCCCGAACTACCTGAAACAGGGCTACAACAACGCCAACACCTCGACCGTACCCGTCGGTTCGGCCTTCACCCCGCTGGTGTACGCCGCCGGGCTCAGCCAGGGCGTGCAACGCGAACGCGGCGGCAACCGGACCCCGGTGACACCCGCCACCCCCTACAACGGCGACAACGGCGTGAACGTGATGACCCCGGAGGGGCCGTACTGGGGGAGGGACGGCAAGATCGCCAGGACCGCCAACGACGGCAAGCGCAACTGGGGGCCGGTCACCCTGCGCGGTGCGGTCGAACAGTCCGTCAACGGGCCCATGATGCAGCTCGGCATGGACATCGGCCTCGACCGGGTGCAGAAGACCGCCACCGACCTCGGCCTCCTCCCCGGCAGCATGGGCGAACTGGTACCCGCCTTCGGGGTCGGCAACTCCACGCCCAGCGCGATCAGGACCGCCGACGCGTACACCGCCTTCGCTACCGGTGGCAGCCGCACCGACCCCTACTCGGTGCTCAGGATCACCCGCAACGGCGCCCCGCTCGCCCTGCAACTGCCGACCGCCGCACAGGCGTTGCCCGCGCCCGTGGCGGGCGAGGTGGACTCGGCGCTCAAGGGCGCGGTCCGCAACGGGAGCGCCGCGGCGGTGGCGGAAGCAGGCCCGGACCTGGCCGCGAAGCCGGGCACGACCGCGGACCGCACCGCGGGGTGGACCGTCGGTTACAACGGGCAGCTGTCGACGGCGGTCACCGTGTTCCGGGCGGATCTGCGGGACATGAAGCTGCTCCCGCTGGAAGGCGTGGGCGGCGCCGCACCGGACACCCCGGACTCCGCGCTGCCGACGCGGATCTGGACGTCCTACATGAAGGCGGCGGGAGGGCGGTAGACGCCGGCCCGGGCGGCCGCGGAACCCGCGGCCGCCCGGGCCGGTCGTTCACTTGACCAGGCGGGACCAGTCGGCAGGCTGGCCGGGGTCCAGCTGGCGCAGCCTGTCGAGCACCTTGGGGTCCTGGGCGTCCAGCCAGTCGGCGACCTGGCGGAAGGAGACGCAGCGGACGCCGTCCCGCTTGCAGACGTCCTTCATCACGTCCTCGACGGCCTGCATGTAGATGCCGCCGTTCCAGTCCTCGAAGTGGTTCCCGATGAAGAGCGGGGCCCGGCTGCCGTTGTAGACCCGCTCGAAGCCGGCGAGGTAGCTGTCCCTGGTCTCCTTCTCCCAGGTGTCGAACTTCTTCGAGTCGCCCTTGGTGGTGTTCCCGGACTGGCCGGCGAGGAAGTTGAAGTCCATGGAGAGGCTCTGGGCGGTCCTGCCGGGGTAGGGCAGCATCTGCAGCGGGAAGTTCCAGATGCCCTCCTTCCTGACCGGCCAGACCTGGAACTCGCCCGGGGAGCTGGCGTCGTAGCGGAAGCCGGTGGCCTTCTCGGCCGCGAGGAGGTTCTTCTGGCCCTCCAGGCAGGGGGCGCGGCCGCCGACCAGTTCCTTGGTGTAGTCGAAGGGGAGGGGCGGGAGGTCCTTGAAACCGGTGTTGGTCTTCCAGTTGGTGACGAAGGAGACCGCCTGGTCGAGTTCGCTCTTCCACTCGTCGGTGGACCAGTCGCCACCGCCGCCGCTCTGGGGGCCGCAGAAGTGCCCGTTGAAGTGGGTGCCGATCTCGTTGCCGTCCTGCCAGGCCAGGCGCAGCTGCTCCAGGGTGTCCTTGATGTGGGCGTTGGTCGCGAAGTCGATGGACGCGGCGCCGACGTCGTGCTGCGGGGGGTGGTAGAGCGTCCGCTTCGACTTGGGCAGGGTGTAGATGCCGCTCAGGAAGAACGTCATCTGGGCGTTGTTCTGCGCGCCCAGCGTGCGGAAGCGGGAGAACAGGCGGTCGTCGCCCTCCAGTGCGCCGTCCCAGGAGAAGACGACGAACTGCGGCGGCTTCTCGCCGGGTTTCAGCTTCTCCGGCTTCGGCTGCTTGGGCTGGGGGCCGGTGTCCGAGGTGGAGCCGTCGCCGAGCACCTTGACCTGGCCGTCCCAGGTCGGGGTGGGGGCCGGGGCCGGGGCGGGTGCCTCGGCGGGGTCGTCGGTCGGGGCATCGGGGGTGGGGCTGGAGGGTGTGGTGCCGGCGGCGCTCGGTCTGTCCCCGGCGTCGGGCCCTCCCGTGGCCAGGACGAGGGTCGAGAGGACCCCCACCGCCGCCAGGACGGCCGTACCCCGAGCAGTCCGCACCGTGCCCCCATTTCTCTGACAATCGGTCAGGTGGTGTTCGTTAATGATCCTTACTGTGTGAGCATCAGAACACTTTCGACCGATGTCTGTCGAGGCGGGAGCCGGTCCGGTATAAAGGCCCGTTCAGAATTGAACCGCCCTACGTGTCACGATTCATGACGGACCGAAGGTTGCGTGCCGGAAGGCCGAAGCGGCAGCGACGGTGCAGAAGCGGCTGATCCGGTCGGAGGAGCCCGGAACGCGGAGGAACCCATGGCGCTCGCGATCCCAGAGCCCCCAGCACTCCAGCGCCACGAAGTGCGGGCTTCTGGAGTCGATCACGCGGATCTCGAACCCGGAGGGGTGGGCGCCGGTGGGGTCGGTGCGGCCGGTGGGATCGGTGCGGCCGGTGGGGTCGGCGGGGAGGTCACTCATCGCCGGGTCGCCACCCGGACCGTGGTGCGGGAAGACAGGACTGTCAGGCATGGGAAAGGGCCTACGATCGGTGGCAGGTGGACGCGCTGACCAGAGCGGCTTCCCTTGACCTGATTCGCAAGGCCCGAGAGGAACTCCGACCCATGAGCCGCCAAGACCTGTCCCGCGCCTCCTGGTTCAAGTCGTCGCACTCAGGTAGCGGCGGTTCCTGCGTAGCGGTCTCGCCGGACTTCCCCGGCGTCGTTCCCGTCCGCGACTCGAAGGATCCGGAAGGGCCTGCCCTGGTGCTCCCGATCGCCGCCTGGCGGTCCTTCGTCGCCGCGGCCGCCGCCGGTGAGTTCGGCGACGTCTGACAGCCGCCGCACGGCAGGGTGCCCCCTGACGTCCACGACGATCCGCGAATGGCAGGTACCGCCTGATGTCCACAGCAGAGCCGGCAGAAGCCCGCATCGACGACGCGGGCAACGTCCTGGTCGCGCCTTCGGCCTTGCACGGCGATGACCCGATCAGGGACTTCTTCGGGTCCACGATCACGCCGGAGGAGCTCGCCTCCGGTGCGCCCGACCTCGCGCACAAGACCGTCTACCTGTGCGGCGACCTGTCCGGGATCAGCGGTCGCCACCTGCGGTCGGCCGCCCGGGTGTTCGTGATCCGGGAGCTGTCGCACGGTCACCGCGAGGACGTCGACGACGCCTGGACCCTCGTCGACCTCGGCCGGGTGCCCGTCCGGGTGCACGGCGTCGGCGTGTACTACCCCCGCTTCTTCGGACCGGACACCGACCACTTCGGACGGATCCGCGCCGAGCACGTGTTCCAGTCCCTGACGGAGTCCACCAAGCCCGGATCGGCCCACCGCAGCGGAATCTACCTGACGCCCGTCACGCGCGACGGCGACGACCTGCATTTCCGCCTGCTCCGGTGCTCCACGAACCTCTCCGGGCCGACCGAGGGCTTCGGCCCGACGGACACGCGCATCGTCGAGGCCCTGAACGGCGAGGCCGCCACCGTCTTCCGGAACCAGGCGCCGCTGAACCACGTCCTCGCCCAGATCTACCACAACACCCGGGCCACGGAAGGGCGCAAGCAGTCCAAGGCCAGGATCTCCGCGCACGCCGACAAGACCAAGGACATGCCCGTCAACGGCATCATGGCCTTCTGCACGTTCTACGACCGGCTCGACGGCCTGCAGCCCCTGGCCGAGGACGCCTTCGACCGCGGGGTGAAGGGCGTCAGCGGGCTGACCAGGATCCGGTTCCGCCTCAAGGACCCATCGGTGCAGCGCGACGAGGCCGCGCTGCCCGCGCAGTTCACCCTGACCCTCCATCCCGGCTCCGTGTTCTTCATGCCGCTGTCCACCAACCGCCTCTACACGCACGAGATCCGGCCCTCGGTGCTGGACGCCGAGCTGCTGCCCACCCGCCTGGGGTACGTGGTGCGCTGTTCGAGCGCCGAGGCCGTGCACAAGGACGGCGACACCTTCCTCAAGGCGGCCGGAGGCCTGGTGAAGCTGGGGCCGCCCACGCCGGACGGCATGGACGAGCTGCGCAGGCTGTACGCCGAGGAGAACCGGACCTCGTCCTTCATCGACTACGGCGACGAATTCCTCTTCAGCATGAACACGGGAGACTACGGTGCCCCCCGAATCTAGGATCCGCGACGAGATCCGCTCGTACGCCGTGCCGACCGAGGAGGACCTCTTCGCGGCGCTGTCCGCGTCGACCCGCTGGGAGGACGTGGGAAAGGGCCGGCGGGGCGCCGTCCTCGTCGGGGTCGACGAGGCGGGCGGTGTGCCGCTGGTGCGCACCACCACCCGGTACGGCAGCCCGGCGCAGCGTTTCCGGGCGGTGCACGAACGGCTGGCGCGGCAGGTCCAGGAGTGTGGGGCGCTGCCGGTCGGGTGCAACAACGCCCTCATCGAGAGGTACACGAACGCCTACACGACCATGGGCGGCCATTCCGACCAGGCCCTCGATCTGGCCGACGGGTCGTTCATCGCCGTCTTCTCCTGCTACCGGCATCCCGAAGCGGGCCCGCCACGGAAGCTGATCTTCGAATCGAAGGAGTCGGGGGCCGGCGGCGAGAAGTTCGAGATCCCCCTGGCCCACCACGGTGTCGTGGCGTTCTCCGTCGACACGAATCGGCGACTCAGGCACAGGATCGTGCTGGGGGCGCCCGGCGGGGCGGCGGACAACGAGTGGCTGGGCGTGACGTTCCGGACGTCGAAGACCCTGGTGCGGTTTCGCGACGGACACGCGTACCTGCCGCAGGGCGCGCGCCTCACGCCGGCCGACGACGAGCAGAGCCACGAGTTCTACCGGCTGCGGCGCCGCGAGAACCGCGAGACCGACTTCGTCTACCCCCCGCTGACGTACACCGTCAGTGGGAGCGACCTGATGCCGCCCGTCTGAGCCCGGACGGAGGCCGAAGGCCCGCCGGTCCGGGCCGCGAGGCCGCGCCGTGAGCGCCCCCCGAGCCGGTGCGGCCCGGGGGGTCGTGCCATTGACAGGAGGGATCCCCCGGCTGAATGCTAAGCAAGCGCTTAGTCAACGATCTGCCGTCCCCGAGGAGCCGTCCGATGCCCGAGACGCCCGTCGACCCGCCCGGCCTGGACCTGGGCCGGCTCCGGATCCACCTGGACCGGGGGCTGCCCGGGGCCGTCCGGGGCCCGCTGCGGGCCGAGCTGATCGAGGGGGGCCGCTCCAACCTCACCTACCTCCTCTCCGACGGCACGTCCCGCTGGGTCCTGCGCCGCCCGCCGCTCGGGCACGTCCTCGCCACCGCGCACGACATGGGCCGGGAGCACCGGGTGATGTCGGCCCTGCGCGGCACCGGAGTGCCCGTCCCGCGAATGCTGCTGATCGACCACGGCACCGACGTCCTCGGCGCGCCCTGGTACCTCATGGAGCACGTCGCCGGCACCGCGCACCGCGACGCTGCCCCGCTGGCCGCCCTCGGTGCGGAGCGGGTGGCCGCCCTCGGCCGCCGCCTGGTCGACACCCTGGCCACCCTGCACCGGATCGACCCGGCCCAGGTGGGACTGGAGGACTTCGGCCGCCCCGACGGCTACCTGGAGCGCCAGTTGCGCCGCTGGTCCCAGCAGCTCGCCGCGTCCCGCAGCCGCGAGCTGCCCGAGACGGACCGGCTGCACGCCCTGCTCGCCGAACGGCTGCCCGTCTCCCCGGCGCCCGCCCTCGTGCACGGCGACTACCGCCTCGACAACGTCCTCGTCGACGACGGCGACACGATCACCGCCGTCCTCGACTGGGAGATGTCCACCCTCGGCGACCCGCTCACCGACATCGGCCTCCTGGTGATGTACACCGAACTGGCCGGCGTCGGCGGCGGCATCATCCCCTCCGCGATGACCGCCCCCGGCTTCCCGAAGCCCGACGAGATCGTCGCCCGGTACGCCGAGGCGACCGGCCGCGAGGCCGCCGACCTGGACTGGTACGTCGCCTTCGCGTCGTTCAAGCTCGCCGCCGTCGCCGAGGGCATCTTCTTCCGCTTCCAGCAGGGCCGCACCCTCGGCGCGGGCTTCGAGCGCGCCGGCGAGATGGCCCCGGTCCTCGCCCGCCACGGCCTGAGCACCCTCAAGGAGAACTGACCGATGGACTTCGCGTACGACGCCCGGACGAACGAGCTCCGCGCACAGCTCCTCGCCTTCATGGACGAGCACGTCCACCCCGCCGAGGCTGTCCTCGCCGCCCAGCTGGCCGACCCGGCCCGCGCGCCCTGGGCCGTCCCGCCGGTCGTCGCCGACCTGCAGGCCGAGGCCCGCAAGCAGGGCCTGTGGAACCTCTTCATCCCCGGCGAACACGGCGCCGGCCTCACCAACCTGCAGTACGCCCCGCTCGCCGAGATCACCGGCCGCAGCCCCCAGCTCGCCCCGCCCGCGCTGAACTGCGCGGCCCCCGACACCGGCAACATGGAACTGCTCGCCCAGTTCGGCAGCGCCGAGCAGCGCGAACGGTGGCTCCGGCCCCTCCTCGACGCCGAGATCCGCTCCGCCTTCGCGATGACCGAACCGGAGGTGGCCTCCTCGGACGCCACCAACATCGCCACCCGGATCGAGCGGGACGGCGACGAGTACGTGGTCAACGGCCGCAAGTGGTACATCACCGGCGCGATGAACCCGGACTGCCGGATCCTCATCGTGATGGGCAAGACCGACCCCGCCGCCGAGCCGCACCGCCGGCAGAGCATGGTGCTCGTCCCGCGCGACACCCCCGGCGTGACCGTGACGCGCGGCATGACGGTCTTCGGCTACGACGACGCCGACCACGGCGGCCACGCCGAGGTGCTGTTCGAGGACGTGCGGGTCCCGGCCGTCAACCTGATCGGCGAGGAGGGCTCGGGCTTCGCCATCGCCCAGGCCCGGCTCGGTCCGGGCCGGATCCACCACTGCATGCGCGCGATCGGCATCGCCGAGCGGGCGCTGGAACTGATGTGCCGCCGCGCCGCCGAGCGGGTCGCCTTCGGCAAGCCGCTGGCGGAGCAGGGCGTGGTCCAGGACTGGATCGCCGAATCGCGGGTCCGCATCGAGCAGTTGCGCCTGCTGGTGCTGAAGACCGCCTGGCTGATGGACACCGTCGGCAACCGGGGCGCGCACACCGAGATCCAGGCGATCAAGATCGCCACCCCGCGCACCGTCGAGTGGATCCTCGACAAGGCCGTCCAGGCCCACGGCGCCGCCGGCGTCAGCCAGGACACCCCGCTCGCCCAACTCTGGGCCGGCAACCGCACCCTGCGCCTCGCGGACGGCCCGGACGAGGTCCACAAGCGCTCCCTGGCCCGCCGGGAGCTGAAGCCGTACCGCCGGTAGGCCGCCGGACGTCGGGGCCCGGCGGCGGGTGTGGGCGGGGCCGGTGCCGGGGTAGTCCCCGTCGGGGGGCTCCCCGCCCGGCCCTTTCCCCGACTCTCGCGAAAGGCACCCGCCCATGGCCCTGGACGTCGTCGACGCGCAGATCCACCTGCACCGCACACCGGACGCCGAGCAGACCCTCGCCGCCATGAACGCGCTGGGCATCCGGGCGGCGGTGATCGACGAGTTCGCGGGCTTCGACGCGGACACCGGCCACCCCGAACCGGCCGTCGCCCTCCCCGAGGCCCGCGCGTTCCGGCCGACCGCGCCCGCTGCCGAAGCGGCGGCGGCCCGGTATCCGGAACGCTTCGCCTACCTGCTGCGCGTCCACCATCGCGACCCCGAACTCGCCGCCGGCATTCGGGCGGTGGCCGAGGCGCCGCACGCCCGCGCGGTGCGGATCGTCGCCGCCGGGGACGGGGACCTCGGGCAACTCGCCCGGGGCGACTACGGGCCGGTGTTCGACGCCGCCGCCGACCACGGTCTGCCCGTCTTCGCGATGACGGCGCGCAACGGCCACCTGCTGCGCCCCTACGCGAAGGCCCACCCGGACACCGCCGTCGTCCTCGACCACATCGGCATGCCGGCGGACGACGGGGAGTTCCAGGACGTGCTCCGGCTGTCGGACCAGCCCAACATCCTGGTCAAGTGGGCCCACGGGCCCGAGGTGTTCGGCACCGACGAGTACCCCTTCACGCCCGCCCTCGACCGGCTGCTGGACGTCCTGGCCGCCTTCGGCCGCGAGCGCGTCATGTGGGCGAGCGACCACACCACGATCACCGGTGACCACAGCTGGGCCGACGAGCTCTTCGCCCTCCGGGAGAGCGGCCGGCTCGGCGCCGAGGACAAGGAGTGGCTCCTCGGCCGGACGGTGCGCACCGTCCTCGACTGGCCGAGCCCCGATCCCGGCGTCCGGTGACGTGCGCCGACCCGTAGGGGTGTCATACCCGGGTATTCAGGGGACGGTTGGCTCCCTGGTATGACGGCCGGCGGCCGTTGCGCCCGTAGTGTCCTGCGTGTTCGATCAAACGGAACGTGGAGGAACACCATGGGCAGTGGGGGACGGGCCTTGGCGGCGGTCCTGCTGGCGGCGACGGCGGTGCTGGGCACGGTCGGCGCGCCCGGGGCGGTGGCGGTGGCACAGGACGGCGGCGCCGGGCGGCAGGCGCGGGCGTGGCTGCCGGAGCCGACCGGGCCGTACCCGATCGGGACCACCGCCCTGCACCTGACCGACGCCGACCGCGACGACCCCTGGCAGCCCGGGCACCGGCGCGAGCTGATGATCAGCCTCTGGTACCCGACCTCCCGCCCGGCCGACCCCGGCGACCGCGCGCCGTACATGGAGCCCGCCGCCGGGGCGCACTTCGGCGGAGCCGAGGGCCTCGCCCGGGTCAACTACGGGACGGAGCCCGGACGCACCGACTGGTCCGGCATCCGCACCCACGCCCGGCAGGACGCCCCGGCGCTGCCCGGCGGCCGCCGTCCGGTCGTGCTGTACTCGCCGGGCCTCGGCGACCCGCGGACCTGGGGGACGGCGCTCGTCGAGGACCTCGCCTCGCGCGGCTACGTCGTGGTCACCGTCGACCACACCTACGAGGCCTCCGAAGTCGCCTTCCCCGGCGGGGACCTGGCCCCCTCGGTGCTCCCCGGCATGCTCGGCCGGCCGGATCTGGACATCGGCGCCGTGCTGCGCAAGGCCATGGCCACCCGGGTCGCCGACACCCGGTTCGTGCTGGACGAACTCACCGGGCTGGGCGGCCGCAAGGGCCTGCCGGCGGGCCTGGCCGGGGCCCTCGACCTCGACCGGGTCGGCATGGTCGGCCACTCGGCGGGCGGCTTCACCGCGCTCCAGACCATGCACGACGACCCGCGGATCGCCGCCGGGGTCAACCTCGACGGCCAACTGCACTTCCCCGGCCCCGACGGTCACACCGGCGTGTTCCTGCCCAGCGTCGCCGAGGACGGCCTGGACCGGCCGTTCCTGCTGATGGGCACCGGGAGCGACGACTCCGGGGCCTACCGCGAGCAGCCCGGCTGGAACGCGCTGTGGCAGCACAGCACCGGCTGGCACGCCGACTTCACCCTGACCGGCTCCCGCCACGGCTCGTACACCGACGGGCAGCCCCTGCTGCCCCAGCTCGCCCGTCAGGGCGCGCTCGACGCCGAGCAGCTGCGCAACGACGTCGGCGACATCCGCCCCGGCCGCGCCGAACAGGCCACCCGCTCGTACGTGGCCTCCTTCTTCGACCGCTGGCTGCGCGGCCACGACGACCACCTGCTGGACGGGCCCTCGCCGCGCTTCCCGGAGATGGCGTACGAGCGGTAGGGGCCGGCGGAGCCGAAGGCCCGGCCGGTCAGCCGGATCCGAGCAGTGCGAGCCGGCTGGCGGTCCGGTCCAGGTCGCGCAGCAGGCCCTCGTCGCCGGCCCGCCCCCCCCGACCGGGCGTTCGCCGCTGGGCGCTCCCGGCGGAAGTCCACCGGGCCGGCGACCTCGACCACGTCCATCCGCTCCTCGATCAGCCGGATCGTCGGCTCGAACAGGTGGTGGTACAGCGGGTTCGGCATCAGCCCGGCGGGCGGGTAGTTGGAGGTCGTGACCAGGGTGATCCGGCGTTCCAGCAGGGTCCGGAAGAGCCGGGCCACCAGCATCGCGTCCCCGGCGTCGTGGGCGTGGAACTCGTCGAAGATCAGGACCCGGCAGTCGCCGAGCAGCTCGTCCACGGCCCGGTCGACCGCCGCCACCCGCTCGCCGGTCCGGTCCCGGTGCGGGTCGGCGGCGTGCAGGGCGACGCCCTCGTGCAGGCGGCGGAAGAAGTCGTGGAAGTGCAGCCGCCGCTTGCGGGGCGTGGCCAGGCCGTCCAGGAAGGTGTCCACCAGCCAGCTCTTGCCCCGGCCCACCGGGCCCCACAGGTAGACGTGGCGCGGCGGGCGGCGGACCAGCAGCCCGGTGCGGGCCAGCTCTCCGGCCAGCCGGGACAGCCGTTCCGCGGCCGGCCGCTGCGCGGGATCCACGGCGAAGCCCCGCTGTTCGGCGACCCGTCCGAAGTGCGCCAGCATCGCCTCGTACTGCTTCGTCGCCTTGTCCGTCATGTCCGCGAACCCTGACAGGGCCTCAGAACCGCCCCCGCGGCGCCCACCTGGGGGTGGGGGAGTGCCGAGGCCACCCCGGATCCGGTCCAGGCCCTGACCTAGCGGATCTCCGAGCCGGGGTTCGCGGCGTCCCAGCGCTGCCGGGACGTGACGATGGCGTCGTGGTGGTCGTAGGACCAGTCGGCCATCGCCCGGACCAGGTGGGTGAGGCTGCGGCCGAGCGGGGTCAGCTCGTACTCGACCTGCGGCGGGACGGTCGGGTGGACGGTCCGGGACACCAGGCCGTCGCGTTCCAGCCGGCGCACCGTCAGGGTCAGCATCCGCTGGGAGATCCCCGGCAGGGCGCGCTGCAGCTCCCGGAACCGCCGTACGCCCTGGGCGAGTTCGGTGACGGTAAGGACGGACCACTTGTCGCCGAGACGGTCCAGCAGGTCGCGGATCCCGCAGTCCACGCCGTCCTCGCACCAGACCGCTGCGCGGGGGGTGGTTACCGCGGTGTGCCCTGCTGACATGAATGTGCCTCCTTACGCCGGACGCCCAGGCTATCGAGGATGGTCCCGTTGCCGACGAACGATCATTCCTGGAGGAACGTCATGCTGCTCGTCACCGGTGTCAACGGAGGCCTGGGCACGCTCGTGTGGGAGAGGCTGGGCGGCCGCGAGGGCGTGCTGGCGGGGAGCCGCACTCCCGAGCGGGTGCCGGCCGGAGGTGCCGCCCGGCTGGTGGACTTCGACCGGCCGGAGACGCTGGCCGCGTCCTTCGCCGGGGTGCGGACCCTGCTGCTGATCTCGGCAGGCGCCGCCGAGGACGACGTGGTGATCGCCCGGCACGGCGCCGCGATCGGGGCGGCGGAGCGGGCGGGCGTCGGGCACGTCGTCTACACCAGCCTCTCCGGCGACGGCGACCACCTGCCCTACGCCCTCGCCCACCGCTGGACCGAACGCCGGCTGCGCGCGTCGGCCTCCCTGCGCTGGACCGTGCTGCGCAACGGCCTGTACGCGGAACTCCTGGGCGTGATCGCCGCCCCCGGGCCGGACGGGGTGATCGGCGCTCCGCTCGGGGACGGGCGGGTGGCCGCGGTGGCCCGGGCCGACCTGGCCGAGGTGGCGGCCGCGGTCGCGCTCGACCCGGGCGCCCACGCGGGCCGGACGTACGAGCTGGTGGGGGAGCGGGCGTTGGGCGGCGCGGAGGTGGCCGGGGCGCTCGGCGCCGAGTACCGGCCCGGGCGGCTGGCCGAGGCCCGGACGGCGCTGGCGGCCTCGGACGCGCAGGACTTCCAGGTGCCGATGCTGGTGGGCACCTGCTCGGCGATCGCCCACGGCTTCCTGGCCGGGCCGGGCGGGCCGGGCGACCTCGCGGCACTGCTCGGACGCCCGCCGCGCCCGGCCCTGGAGGTCATCGCCGGCGGGTGATGATGAATCCGGGCGGCCGCAGGGCGGGGAATTCCCGTCAGGAGAGCTGCCCCGAAACGCGGTTCACTGAATGCCGACTGGCATTCCGGGCCGTATTCAGTGAATGGCTACACGCGTTGAATCCATGTCATCAATAACGCTTGACCTGCTTCGACGCGTTTCTTAATCGCCCCTTACCCTTTGCCGTTGACCGGTGTTCATCAGCTCTGCTTTCCTTCTAGCCCAGCAGGCGGTGGAGAACCGACGGCCAGTCAATTCCGGGTGTGCGAAGGAATGTCGATCGGACCTGACTCCCGCGGAAATCCGTCGTCCGCCCACCCCCACAAAGGGATCGTCCCCGGCCCCCTCAAGGCCGCGGGACGGTCGGCAGAAGAGAGAGGCACCCTCACCCATGGGTCACTCCCCCAGAACCGGTCGCGCGAAGTACGCGGCGATCACCGGACTGGCGTCGCTCGCGCTCGCCGCCGCAGGCCTGGCCGGCGCCGCCGGTCCGGCCTCCGCGCAGGACATCTCCGGTTCGCAGAGCAGCACCGCGAACGAGTTCAACCCCTGGAGCCCGCAGAACGGCCACCCCTACCGGCACGGCGCGGTTCCCGGCATGTCCCAGCACGAGAACTACAAGAAGTGGCTCTCCGCCCGCAACCAGGCCGCCGCGACCGGCCAGCAGACGCTGTCCTACGGCGGCGGCGTCGACGGCATCGGCGTGCAGAGCGGGCACTCCAAGGTCTACCTGGTGTTCTACGGCAACCAGTGGGGCACCCAGAGCACCGACGCCAACGGCAACGCCAAGTTCTCGGGCGACTCGGCCGGAGCGGCCGGAGCCACCCAGCAGATGTTCAAGGGCATCGGCACCAACGGCGAGACCTGGTCCGCCGACCTCACCCAGTGGTGCGACGGCCCCAACGTCGCCACCGGAGCCGTGAGCTGCCCGTCCAACGCCAACTTCATCCCGTACCAGAGCGGCGGCGTCCTGTCCGGCGTCTGGTACGACAACGCGGGCGCCTCGCCGAGCCAGTCCACCGGCAACCAGCTCGCCCAGGAGGCGGTCAAGGCCGCCGGCCACTTCGGCAACACCACCGCCGCCGCCAACCGGGACGCGTACTACATCGTCCTGTCGCCGCACGGCACCAACCCGGACGACTACCAGAACCCCAGCACCGGGTACTGCGCCTGGCACGACTGGAACGGCGACACCACCCTCACCGGCGGTGCGGCGAGCTCGCCCTACGGCGACATCGCCTTCTCCAACCAGCCGTACAACATCGACGCGGGCTCCAACTGCGGCGTCGGCTTCGTCAACTCGCCCGGCACGCTGGACGGCTGGACGATGACCCTCGGCCACGAGTGGCACGAGATGATGTCCGACCAGAACCCGGCCGGCGGCTGGACCAACCACGTCTCCGGCAGCAGCTACAACGGCCAGGAGAACTCCGACGAGTGCGCCTGGATCCGGCCCGGCAGCACCGGCGGCGCCGCCAACGTCTCCTTCGGCACCTTCGGCAGCTACGCCGAGCAGGCCAGCTGGTCCAACGACACCAACTCCTGCGCGATCTCGCACGCCATCCTGACCCACGGCAACGCGGTCACCGTCACCAACCCGGGCAACCAGAGCGGCACCGTCGGCACCGCGGCGAGCCTGCAGATCAACGCCACCGACTCGGCCACCGGCCAGACCCTGACCTACTCGGCCACCGGCCTGCCCGCCGGCCTGTCGATCAACTCCTCGACCGGTTTGATCTCCGGCACCCCGACCGCCGCCGGCACCTCCAGCGTCACGGTCACCGCGACCGACACCACCGGCGCCGTCGGCAGCACCGGCTTCAGCTGGACCGAGTCCACCACCGGAGGCGGCGGCACCGCCGTCACCAACGGCACCTTCGAGACCGGCAACCTGACCGGCTGGACCGCCGCCGGCTCCACCTCCGCCCCCGCCTCCGCCGCCCACAGCGGCAGCTACGGCGCCATGGTCGGCTCCACCAACCCGACCGGAGACTCCTCGATCGCCCAGACCTTCACCGCGCCGACCGGCTCCAGCAAGGTGTCCTTCTGGTACAGCAACACCTGCGACGACACCGTCACCTACGACTGGGCCACCGCCACCCTGAAGGACAACACCACCGGCACCACCACCACGGTGCTCGCCAAGACCTGCACCACCACCGGGACCTGGACCAACAAGACCGCCACCGTCACCCCGGGCCACTCCTACACCCTCACCCTGAGCAACCACGACGACAACTACCCGGGTGACCCGACCTACACCTACTACGACGACGTGACCGTCTCCTGACGACGACCGCGCCGAACGCACCGGGGTGGGCCCAGCGCCCGCCCCGGTGCCGTTTCCGACCCCGGGGGGGGGATCCGACCCCGGGGAAGTATCCGGTCCCGGGGGGGATCCGATCAGGCCGTCGGTACGTCGAACCGGTACCGCTCGCACACCGTCAGAAGGAACCCCCCGTGAACCCGAGAAGACCCGCCGCCGCCCTGGCACTGACCTCCGCCCTGCTCGCTCTCACCGGCTGCGCCTCCACCGGGACGGGCCCCTCGGCGACCGCCCCCGCCCAGGGCACCCCGAGCCCGGCGGCCGTCACGGTGGACGAGCACGCCGACCACACCACCCTGAAGGTGGCCGTCGGCACGATCGTCACGCTCGCGCTCCACACCACCTACTGGTCCGCCGCCACCAGCTCCGCCCCCGACGTCGCCGCCCCGAGCGGCACCCCCGTCACCGTCCCGTCCCCCTCCTGCCGCCCCGGCGGCGGCTGCGGCACCGTCACCACCACCTTCGCCGCCCACGCCCCCGGCACCGCCAGCCTCACCGCCACCCGCACCATTTGCGGCGAGGCCCGCGAGTGCCCGCCCGACCAGCGCACCTACGAGGTCACCGTGGAGGTCACCGGCTGAGGCCCGGGGAGGCCGCCGGGGCGGGCACCGGACGGGCCGCCCTCGGTCACCCGGGGAGCGGGGCCGTCCTGGTGCCGCCGGCCGGTCGCCCGCCCGCCGCCCGGCCAAGTCCCGGCCGGTTCCCGGCCGTCGGGCGCTCCGCACCGACCCGCCGAAAAATTCTTCCGCCAGGCGTACAACCAGGTGCGTCACCCATCGCGTTCAGCAGCCGTGAGAATGACACGACGGGCGCGGCCCACCAGGCCGCCGCAGTTGACGGGAACGGCACGGACACCATGGCGGGGACAGCACGATGAGGGACGCGACACCGGGCTTCGAGGAGTTCGTCGCCGCCTGCGGCCCGAAACTGCTGCGCGTGGCCTGGCTGCTGACCGGCGACCGGCACCAGGCCGAGGACCTGCTGCAGACCGCGCTCGCCAAGGTCTGGCCCAAGTGGGACCGGATCTCCATCGACCGGCCCGAGGCGTACCTGCGGAAGGTCCTGGTCAACTGCCACGTCTCCTGGTGGCGCCGCCGCTGGACCGGGGAACTGCCGCACGACGAACTCCCGGACCGGCCGACGCCGGGCGCGGACCCGTACGAGGACGTGGTGCTCGGGCAGGTCGTCGCCCAGGCCGTCCGGGCACTGCCGCCGCGCCAGCGGGCCGTGGTCGTGCTGCGCTTCTTCGAGGACCTCAGCGTGGAGGAGACCGCCGAGGCACTGCGCTGCAGCACCGGAACGGTCAAGAGCCAGACGCACCACGCGCTGGCCGCACTGCGCGGCCGGCTGCCGGCCCGGGAGCAGCTGCTGGACGGAGGACACCGTGAACGGATCTGACCTGCTGGACCCGGACGGTCACGGGCCCGCCGACACCGAGGTGGAGCAGGAGCTGCGGTTCCTGCTCCACGAGGCCGCACCGCACCTGGCGGCTCCCGAGGACCGGATGGACCGGGTCCGCGCCCGTGTCGCCCGGACCAGCCGCCGGCGGCGGGCCGCCGGGCTCGGCGCCGGGCTGACCGGCGGGCTGCTCGCCGCGGCCCTGGCGGCCGCGCCCGCCATCGCACCGGCACCGGACCACGGGGTGGCCGCGGGGCCGGCGGGGGCGCCGTCCGCCGTGGCCTCGCCCGCACCGGCGGGGGAGCCGTCCGGCATGGTCGTGCCCCCGGGGTCGGCCACCCGCTTCGCGTCCCTCCCGGACCTGGTCGTCGAGGTGCCGTACGGCTGGCACTCCCGCGACGGCATCACCGGCAACCCCCGTGACGGCATCGGCTTCATCGCCACCGAGCCGCTCGGGGCGACGCCCTGCCAGTCGAAGGGTGTCTGCGCCCCCCTCGGACCGCTCGCGGCTGACGGCGTCTTCCTCGTCCTCCAACTGGTCGACGACCCGAGCCGGATCGAGCAGGTCCCCGGCAGCCCGGTCACCCTCACCGACGAGCAGCCCCCCGCGTTCTGCGCGATGGACGGCGGCACCCGGGCGCTCGTCGGGCGCCGCAGCATCGTCCGCGACGGTGCACCCGCACTGATCGAGCTGGAGGCGTGCCTGCGCCGGCCGTCCGAATCGACGCTGCTGCAGGTGCGGCAGGTGCTCGACTCGATCCGGACGACCGGGAACGACCGGCCGCCCGCGAAGGCCCCGCGCGGCTGATCCGGCCCGCCCCCTTCCACTCGACGTCCTCCTCCTGAAACCCCTTTCCCGAAGGCCGAACCGCCATGTCCCTACCCCGTCGCGCCCTCGCAGGGCTGGCGCTGCTCCTGGTGAGCTGCGCGCCCGCTACCGCCGGGCCGCGCCCGGCGCTCAGCGTCCGCCCGCCCGGCGGCTCCCCGCGCGGAACCCGTCCCGGTCGCGGCAGGACCTGACCACGTCCTGACGTTCCGTCAGTCAGCCGCCTCTGCCTCCGCCTCTGCCTCGGCGACCCAGTCGGGGAGCGGTTCGCGGCAGGCCAGCCACTCCTGCGGTACGTCGGTGAGGCCGGTGCGGGCGGCGACCACGCCGCCGGTGATGGCGCAGGTGGTGTCCACGTCGCCCAGGCCCTCGGCGGTGGTCCACAGGGCGTCGGCCATGCTGTCCAGGTGGTGCGCGGCGGACCACAGGGCGAACGGGACGGTGTCGCTCGCCCGGATCCGCTGCCCGTTGCCGAGTAGGTCGGCCGCCCGCCACGGCTCGGTCGCCGGGGACAGCTCGCCGGCCCGTCGCAGCCCGTCGCGGACGGCGCCGGCCGGGGTGCGGTCGGCGACCTCGGCCAGCAGCTCGGCGCCGACGGGCGCGGGGCCGGTGCGGCCGCGCGCGGCGAGGGCCGCCGCCAGGGCGACGGCCACCGCCCCGGCCACGCCCTCGGGGTGCGCGTGGGTGACCTCGGCGGACAGCGCCGCCTGCTCCGCCGCCTCGTCCAGGTCGGTGTGGAACCAGGCGCCCAGCGGGGCCACCCGCATCGCCGCGCCGTTGCCGAGGCTGCCCTGGCCGTCGAACAGCTCGTGCGCCCGGGTGCGCCAACTCGCGGGCTGCGCGGCCAGTTCGGGCAGCAGCACGTGCATGCCGTACCCGTAGCCGCGGCCGTTGTCCGCCCGGTAGGTCGCCCCGAAGGCCTGGGCCAGTCGCTCCTGGTGCACCGCGTCGAAGGCGGTCAGGACCCCGAAGACCGACAGTGCCATCGCGGTGTCGTCGGTCCAGTGCCAGGGCCCCTCCTCCGGTGTGCGCCGGGCCCGGATCTGCTCGAACGCCTCCCGGGGCGAGCGGAAGAGGGGGAACCAGCGCTCCCCGAATCCGTCCCCGAGGGCCAAGCCCTCCAACGAGTCGCGAGCGGCGGAAAAGGATGTCATCCGGGCATCCTGGCAGGACTCCGGGCCTGCCGCAGTCAGGTTTCCGGGGGAAGGCGGACCCGGCTGCGGCAGGCCGGTGGCGGACCCGGTGACGGTCAGTCGCCGAGGACGGCGATCCGGCCGGTGCTCAGCCCGCCGGCGACCCGCCGGACCGCGTCCGCGGCCCCCGCCAACGGCACCCGGTCGCTCACCAGGGGCCGGACCGTGCCCTGCTCGGCGAGCTTCGTCAGCTCGTCGTGCGCGGCGCGGACGGCGCCCGGGTCGTGGGTGTTGTACAGGCCCCAGTGCAGGCCGAGGATCGCGTAGTTCTTCACCAGAGCGTGGTTGAGCGCGGGCGCGGGGATCTGCCCGGCGGCGAAGCCGACCACGACGATCCGGCCCTCGAAGGCGACGCACCGCGCGGAGCCGGTGTAGGCGTCTCCGCCGACCGGGTCGAAGACCACGTCCGCGCCGCGCCCACCGGTGGCCTCCTTGACCGCGGTGACGAAGTCCCCGGCCGTCCGGTCCACCACGAGGTCGGCGCCGAGTGCACGGGCCGCCTCCGCCTTGGCCGGGCCGCCGACCACGGCGATCACCCGGGCCCCGGCGGCGCGGCCGAGCTGGACGGCGGCGCTGCCGACCCCGCCGGCCGCCGCGTGCACCAGCAGGGTCTCGCCGGCCCGCAGCCGGGCGCGGCGGTGCAGCGCGAACCACGCGGTCTGGTGGCCGATGTGCAGCGCCGCGGCCTCGGCGTCGTCCAGCGCCCCGGGTGCCGGGAACGCGGCCGCAGCGTCCAGCAGCGCGTACTCGGCGAAGGCGCCGTGCGGCAGCACCGGGTTCCCGATCAGCCGCTCGCCGCGCCGCGGCCCGTCCGCGACCTCGCCGCACAGTTCCACGCCGGGCGTGAACGGCAGCGGCGGTCGGACCTGGTACTGCCCGCGCACCATCAGCGCGTCGGGGAAGTTGACGGCGGCGGCCCGCACCCGGACCAGCAGCTGACCGGGGCCGGGCACCGGCCGCGGCACCGCCTCGGCGAGCCGCATCACCGCTTCCGGCTCGCCGAGCTCCGCGACCTGCCAGGCCCTCACAGCGCCTCGCTCCTCTCCAGCCCCTGCTGGAGCCGGTTCATCCCGGCGATCCAGCGGTCCGGCTCGGTGGCCCGGACGCGGTAGTACTCGGCGACCTCGGGGTGCGGCAGGATCAGGAAACGGTCCTCGCGCAGCGCGGTCAGCGTCGCCTCGGCGACGTCCTCCGGGTCCAACGCGGTCGGCGCGAGCAGGGCCTCGCCGACGGCACCGGTGGAGGCGAGCATGTCGGTGCGCACGCCCTGCGGGCAGAGCGCGTGCACCCGTACGCCCCGGTGGCGGTAGGTCGCGGAGAGCCACTCGGCGAAGGCGAGCGCCCCGTGCTTGCTCACCGCGTACGGTGCGGAGCCCAGCATGGTGAGCAGCCCGGCGGCGGAGACGGTGGACAGGAAGCGGCCCTCGCCGCGCTCCAGCCAGCGGGGGAGCAGCAGGTCGGCGGCCCGGACGTGGGCGAGCACGTTGACCTCCCAGGCGCTCGCCCAGGCGGCGGCGGGCGCGTCGGCCCCGCCGACCGGGGCGACGCCGGCGTTGGCGCACCACACGTCGATCTCGCCGAGTGCCGTGCGGGCCCGGTCGACCAGATCGGCGAGGCCGGCGGCGGAGGCGGCGTCACCGGGCAGGGCGGTGCCGCCGCAGTCCGCGGCGACGGCGCGTGCGGCGTCGGCGTCCAGGTCGTTGACCACGACCCGGGCCCCGGCGGTGGCGAAGGCCCGGGCCAGCGCGGCCCCGATGCCCCGGCCGGCGCCGGTGACGACGACGCCCCGGTCCGCGAGCTCGGCCGTCACATGCCACCGCCGAGGGTGACTCCGCCGTCGACGACGAGGGTCTGGCCGGTGATCCAGCCGGCGTCGGGGGAGAGCAGGAAGGCGACCGCGCCGGCGATGTCCTCGGGGACGCCGAGCCGGCCGAGCGGGTAGGCGGCGGCGACCTGCTCCTCGCGGCCCTCGTACAGCGCCTCGGCGAACTTGGTCTTGACCACGGCGGGCGCGACGGCGTTGACCCGGATGCCCTGCGGGCCCAGTTCGGCGCCGAGTTCGACGGTGAGCCGGATCAGCGCGGCCTTGCTGATGCCGTACATGCCGATCCCGGCGGAGGCGCGGATGCCGGCGATGGAGGCGACGTTGACGACCGAGCCGCCGTGCTCGCCCATCCACGCGGCGTGAGCACGGCGGGTCCAGGCGAGCGGGCCGAGCACGTTGACGGCCAGGATCTTGGCGGCGGCGGCCTCGTCGGTGCCGAGGACCGGCCCGTAGACCGGGTTGATACCGGTGTTGTTGACCAGGTGGTCGAGCCGGCCGAAGGCCTCCAGGGTGCGGGCGACGGCCTCCTCCTGGTGTGCCGGGTCGTCGGCCTTGCCCGCGACGGCGATGGCGTTCTCCGGGCCGCCCAGGTCCTGGACGGCCTGGGCCAGCGGCTCGGGGTTGCGGGCGGTGAGGCAGACCTTGGCGCCGCGGTCGACCAGTTCGCGCGCGATGCCGAGGCCGATGCCCCGGCTCGATCCGGTCACGACGGCCACCCGGCCCTTGAAGGAGTGCACCACGGAGCGTCCTGCCTTTCCCACGGGGGTCTCGACCGCGACGGACCCCGACGGACCCGGACCGCGACGGGTCTCGCCGGCGACCGAGGCGACGACCGAGGCGGCGGCCGAGCGCTTGCTGACTAAGCGCTTGCTCAGCATGCTGTCGGTGCGGGAGCCTGTCAACAGCCTGCCGACCGTCCGCCGGGGCCGTCCGGCGATCGGTGGGAAAACCTGTACGAGTTCCCGTGCGGCTCTCTGGGAGGATGACGCCATGACCAGCACCCCGATGGCCGACCTCTGGCCGACCCTGCCCGGCGCCGACACCCGCCCCGAGGCGGCGTACCGGCTGCTCCAGGCGGCCGTCGAGTCGTTCGCGGAGCGCGGCTTCCACGCCACCACCACCCGGGACATCGCCACCGCCGCCGGGATGAGCCCGGCCGCGCTGTACATCCACTACCAGTCCAAGGCCGCCCTGCTGGCCGAGATCAGCCGGGCCGGGCACGCCGCCACGCTGGCCCTGGTCCGGGACGCCGTGGCGGGCGGGGGCGGCCCGGCGGAGCGGATGCGGCGGCTGGTCGAGCAGTTCACCGCCTGGCACGCCCGGGCCCGGACGGTCGGGCGGGTGGTCAACTACGAGCTGCACGCGCTGCCCGAGGACGCCTACGCGGTGGTCGCGGCGTTGCGGCTGGACATCGAGCGCGAGGTCAGCGCACTGATCGAGGAGGGCGCGGCGGCCGGCGACTTCCAGGTCTCGGAGGTGCGGACGGCGGCGCGCGCGGTCACCTCGCTCGGGATCGACGTCTCCCGCTGGTACACCGACCGATCGACCGAGACGCCGGAGGAACTCGGCCGCCGCTACGGCGAGTTGGTGCTGCGAATGCTGGGCGCCCGGGTCTGAGGCGGCAGGCCGCCCGGCTCGCCCTTGACCTGCTCGTGGGGGTGCGAGCAGACTCGTATACGACGTACGTGTGCCTCGTAAGGCGTACAGCGCCCGGGGTCGGCTCACGGGTGACACCGCGGGCCCTCCCCGGCGCACTCCCACCGCGGTCCCGACACCGCGGATCGAAGCAGAACACCTCCCACGGCGACCACGCCCCCCGACCGGCGGCGCCGACGGGAGCGACCACCGGCCCGGGCGGTCGGAGAAGGGGAGGTGCGGTGATGCCCTTCCGGCGAGCGGATCCGGTGTTCCACCGGGCCGCCTGAACGCACGTGCCCACGTGTCAGGGCGCCCGCCGCGATCGGTCGCGGCGGGCGCCCTGCTGTCGGGCACTGTGGCCGGGGGTGGGTCAGGCGGTCGCCAGGCAGAACTGCACCAGCCCGGCGTCCACGTCGCGGATGATCTCCTCCATCTCCGCCCAGCGCGGGTGGAACTCGGTGCCCCACTCGATGGTGAAGCCGAGCACCTTGCCCAGGTCGGGATCGGCGAACCCGCGGGAGTAGGCGTAGTCGTCGCTGGTCCCGCTGGTCGGGTACAGGTGGAAGCCGGTCATCGGCTTGTACGACAGGCCGCGGACGCCGTTGACGCCCTTGCAGAACGCCTCGGCGAGCAGGACGGCGGCGTCCTCGTCCTCCTTGGGGATGTACTCGGAGTAGGCGAGGTCGCCGGGCAGGCCGCGCTTGCCGTCGTACGCGGAGTTGCGGAAGTTCATGTCGGGGTCGACCGACTGGTTGTCGTCGTCGCCCCAGTTGTAGAGCACGTCCTGCGAGTAGCTGTGCACGTCGACGAACCACCGGGTCAGCGGGAGCTGGTCCAGCAGCCACTGGACGTTGCGGGTCTCCGGCTCGGAGAACGGGCTCGGTCCGGCGTAGACCTGCTGGTCGCACGGGTCGGTCGACACCTGGGGGTCGGCCTTCGGGTCGAAGGCGGTGACGAAGTCGAAGAGGAAGTCGTAGTTGCGGTTGAGGTCGACGCCGACGCAGTCCGAGTCCGGGTTGCCGCCGGCGTTGGCCGGGTTGCGGTTCTTGCGCCACATCGGCCGGACGGTCTGGCTGTAGTTCCGGCCGTCGGGGTTGACCAGCGGGTAGACCACCAGGTCGAGCCGGTGCAGCAGACCGCTGACCTGGCCCGCGGTGAACGCCGTGCCGCCGTAGCCGAGGCCGGTGCCGTTGCGGTGGGCCTCCAGCAGGTCGGCCGCCAGGTGGACGAGGATCTCGCAGCTGCCCCATTCGCGGGCGTGTACGCCGCCGATCATCAGCACGCACGGCTTGGGTGTCGCGGCGGGTTCGCCGATCACCAGGGCGTGGGCGGTGCGGCCCTCGAACGAGGGCTCGGGCAGCGTGACGAGTTGGGTGAGGTCGGGGTAGGCGGTGGCCAGGCTGGTCACGGCGGACTCGACCTCGGTGACGTTCAGGTACGGCATGACGGGCCTCCCGGGTCAGCCGGCGAGTTTGGTGGCCAGGCCGTGCGGGACGGCGTCGTCGGGGGCGAACCGGTCGCCGCTGCCGACCTCGGCCTGGGCGGCGCGCCCGGCCTCGCTGGCGTTGCCGGTCCGGGTGACCGTGACGCCCTCGCGTTCGAGGTCCGGGATCCGGTCGGCCGTGGTGTAGACGTCGATGCCGATGCGGCCGTCCGCCTCGACGTGCGGGCGTCCGCCGACGTCGGGACGGTTCTCGCGCAGCAGGGCGCGCAGGGCCTCCGGGTCCTCTGAGGTGACGTGGAGGCGCAGGATGTCGTCGTCGGGTGATGCGTGCGGAACGGCGGACATGGGGACTTCTTCCGGGCGCCCTCCGGTGCGCGGCCGGGGTTTCCCGGCAGCCGTCGGTGGCGCCGATATCAGGGGATATGTCCGACGTGTACCTCGTATCCTCAGGATGCGTCGCCGCCGTAGAACGCGTCAAGGGGTGGCTGCGGCATCCCGTCCAGCAGGCTGTCGAGGCCGGCCAGCATCTCGGCGTCGTCGTCGAACTCGGTGAAGCGGGGCGCGAGGGCCCGCAGCCGGGGGTAGTCGGCGGCGGGCAGCCGGTGCAGCCCGAGCCGCAGCACCGGCTCGGGCTCGTCCGGGTTGTCGACCACCTGGCGCTTGTCCACCAGCAGGCAGCCGAGGTTCCAGGCCACGAAGGTGCGGTAGACGGCCAGCGCGGTGGCGTCGTCGAAGCCGGCCCGGCCGAGCACCGCGAGGATGTGCTCGGTGAGTTCGAGCACCGGCGCCGGGCGCCGGGCCAGCGGGACGGTCAGCGGCCGGGTGGCGACCAGCGGCAGGATCTCGGGGTGGGCGTGCGCGGCGGCGGCGAAGGACCGGGCGATCCGGCTCAGCTCCAGGCGCCATTCGGGCCGGTGCCGGGTCGACTCGTGCGGCCCGTTGTCGGCGTTGGTCCGCAGCCGGGCGTTGACCTCGGTGAAGTAGGACTCGATCAGGCCGTCGAGCAGGGCCTCCTTGCCCGGGGTGTACCGGTACAGGGCCATCGACTCGACGCCCAGCTCGGCGGCCAGGCGGCGCATGGTCAGTGCGGCCAGGCCCTCGCGGTCGACCAAGGCGACGGCGGCGGCGAGCACCAGCGGGCGGCTCAGCCGCCCCCGTTTCTCGGTGCCGTCCCGTTCGGCCATGTCCGCGCTCCCGGAGGGTGTCGCGCGACGAGTGTCGCGCCGTGGATGTCACGCAACGGATACAGATCCAGGATACAAGGTAGGAATCGGTCGTAAACGGGTGCGCCGGAACCGATCTTCGGATCCGGCGATTTCCCTGGTCAGCCGACCAGCACCCGGACGGCGAGCCCGGCGACCAGGGCGGAGGACCCGAGTGCGGTGAGTAGTCGGCCGCGCGGACCGGTCAGCGCTCGCCCGAGCAACGCCCCGCCCGCGGCCAGCAGCAGCTGCCAGCCGGCCGAGGCGGCGAACACGGCGGCGACGAACACGGCCCGGGCGAGGGTGCCCGAGGTCGCGCCGTCCCGGCCCGCGCCGCCCAGCACCAGGGCGGCGAAGTAGAGCACGGTGAGCGGGTTCAGCAGGGTGATCCCGAGCAGGGTGAGGAAGGCCCGGGCGGGCGTGGGCGGGGCCGGCTCCGAGGCCCGTTCCGGCGTCGCGGCGGCCCAGGGGCGGCGGCGCAGCGCGCCGTGCGCCGTCCGGGCCGCCAGGGCCAGCAGCACCAGGGCGGAGCCGGTCCGCAGCGGCCCGGCGACGGGTTCGAGCAGCGGGGCGAGGCCTCCGCCGCCGGCCGCGGCGAGCTGCGCGTACAGCCCGTCGGCGGCGGCCACCCCGAGGGCGGCGCAGGCGCCGGTGCGCAGCGAGGTCCGCGCGGTGAGCGCGACCAGGTACGCCCCGACGGCCCCCACCGGGACGGCGACGCCGAACCCGGCGAGCAGCCCCGCGACCAGCGCGGCCCTCACGTGCGGGCGGCGTCGGTCCTGCGTGGGCGGCCGGGCTGCTGTCGGACCGAGGCCGGGCGGGCGGCAGAGGTCACGGGCAGCGGGCGGGCGGGGGAGGTGGTCATGGGCCGATCGTGGCGGCCGGGTCCGGGGGCGGCAAGTGGTTTTCGGACGGTGCCGGGTAGCGTGGGCCGTTCCCCGACCACAGTTCCCAGGAGGGCCGATGAACAGTCAGAACGACCCGGTACGCGTGATGTTGGCGGATGCCTGGGGCTCCTGGGCGGAGCGCGGAGCGGCGCTGAGCGCCGAGGACTGGGACCGGCCGACCCGGCTGCCCGCGTGGACCGTCCGGGAGCTGTACACGCACGTGGCGCCGGTGCAGGAGATGTTCACCGGGCTGCGCGACGCCGTCGTCGACGGCCCGGCCGAGGTCACCACCGGTGCCGGGATCCTACGGGCCTACAACCGGCCCGGGGGCATCGCGCACACCGCCGCCGGGCAGGTCGCCGAGGCCGCGAAGGAGGTCGCGGAGCGGACCGCGCCGGCCGTGCTGATCGCGCGGTTCGGGGTCGAGGGGCCGGCCGCCCTGGCCGGGATCGCGGACCTGCCGCCGGACGCGACGGTGGCGCACCCGCTGCTCGGCAGCGTGCGGGTCGGCGCGCTCGGGGAGGTGGCGCTGATGGAGGCGACCGTCCACCTGCTCGACCTGATCGCGGCCGTCGGCGGCCCGCCGCCGCCCGGGGCGGCGCTGGACGCCACCCGGGCGCTGCTGGCGGAGGTCGCCGATCCGGTGGACTTCATCGAGGCGGCGACCGGGCGCAGCGCCCGGTCGGTGCTCCCGGTCATCCGCTGATGCCCGCGGTCATCCGCTGACGAGGCGCTCCCGTCAGGGGTCGGTCACCCCTGGTCAGCAGCGCCCGCGGTCATCCGCTGACGAGGCGCTCCCGTCAGGGGTCGGTCACCCCTGGTCAGCAGTATGATCAGCGGCTGGAATCGGCCCGATCGGGGGAGAGTCAGTGGACCAGGTCCTCAGCATGTGGTGGGTGCTGCCCGTCGTCCTGTACGGCAGCGGGTGGATCGTCAAGGACGCGCGGCAGGCGTTGAAGGTGCGGCACGAGCGGAAGATGGAACTGCTCGCGGCCACCGAGCGTCGGCACGCCGCCTTGGAGGCGGCCAACCGCCCGCCGGAGCCGATCTGCGGCTGCACCCACCACCTGGCCAAGCACGACAAGCAGGGGCGCTGCCACGAGGAGGTCGAGGCGCCGACCGCGTGGGACGCCGACCGCCGCCCGCTGCAGTTCGAGGCGCGGCCGTGCAACTGCCAGCAGTACATCGGCCCGGAGCCGCTGGGCACGGTGTTCGCCCCGGAGCTGGTCGACCCGCGCTGATCCCTCCGTCGGTCCGCGGGTCGACGGGATGGGTGGCGGTGCCCGTGCCGCCACCGGTGCCCGGTGGGGCCGGGGGTGGCGCCCGGTGGGGCTCGATGGGCACCGCCGGGGCCCGCTGGGGCCCGCTGGGGCCGGGCACTTGGTGTCATGAGCCTTTCAAAGGTGCGGGTTTGCTGTCACGCTGCTGCTCCCGGCCCGCTCCCCACGAGAGGTTCCGATGAGAAGACTCCTGCATGCCCTGACCGGCGCCGCCCTGTTCGCGGCAGCCGGACTCGCGGCGCTCGCCACCCCCAATGTGGCGAGCGCCGCGGACTGCACACCCGCCCAGGTGGTGGCCAACGGCGGTTTCGAGTCCGGCAGTTCGCCGTGGACCGCACCCAGCGGCGCGATCACCGCCGACAGCGGCCAGAGTGCGCACTCCGGCAGCTCCTACGCCTGGCTCGACGGCTACGGCTCGACCCACACCGACACGCTCTCGCAGTCCCTCACCCTCCCCACCGGGTGCGCGACGGCCACGCTCGGGTTCTGGCTGCACGTCGACACCGCCGAGACCACCACCAGTACCGCCTACGACAAACTGACCGTCAAGCTCGGCTCGACCACCCTGGCCACCTACTCCAACCTGGACGCCGGGAACGGGTACGTGCACAAGACCGTCGACGTCTCCGCGTTCGCCGGGCAGACCGCGACGCTCGCCTTCACCGGGGTCGAGGACTCCAGCCTGCAGACCGGCTTCGTCCTGGACGACGTCACCCTGGACGCCTCCGGCGGCACCACCCCGCCCCAGCCCGGTGACCCGACCCGCACCCCGTCCGCGCCCGGGTACACCGTCAGCCTCACCAGCGACGCCTCCGGGAGCAGTTGGACCGGGCACGAGAGCGTCACCTTCGGCAACGCCTCGCCCACCCCGCTGAACGAGGTGTACCTGCGGCTGTGGGACAACGCCCACGGCAGCTGCCCCAGCACCCCGATCACCGTGACCAACGTGACCGGCGGCACGCCCTCCCCGCTCTCGGTGGACTGCACCGCGCTCAAGGTCACCCTGCCGGCGCCGCTCGCCCAGGGGCAGAGCGGCACCGTCGGCTTCGACCTCGCCATCACCGTGCCGAGCGGCGCGGACCGCTTCGGCCACGACGGCGCCTACAACTTCCTCGGCAACGCCCTGCCCGTCCTGGCGGTCCGGGACGCGGCCGGCTGGCACCTCGACCCGTACACCAACAACGGGGAGTCCTTCTACACCGTCGCCGCGGACTTCACCGTCACCCTGGACCACCCGTCCGGCCTGCTGGTGCCCGCGACCGGCACCTCGGTGGACACCCCCGGCGCGGCCGGGCGGACCGTCACCAAGGCGACCGCGAGCAAGGTCCGCGACTTCGCCTGGGGCGCCGGGCCGTTCACCAGGATCTCCGGCACCTCCGCGGCCGGCGTGAAGGTCAACGTCTACTCGGTGGCGGGGATCAGCAGCGCGGACGCCAAGTCGATGCTCACCACCGCGACCTCGGCGGTCGACGCGCACGCCCAGCGCTACGGGGCCTACCCGTACGGCGAACTGGACGCGGTGATCGACAACAGCTTCTGGTTCGGCGGCATGGAGTACCCGGGCTTCGTCCTCGACCTGGTCAGCACCACGGCGCTCACCCACGAGATCGGCCACCAGTGGTGGTACGGCATCGTGGGCGACGACGAGTACAACAGCCCCTGGCTGGACGAGGCGTTCACCGACTACGCCACCGACCTCGCCCTCGGCAAGACCGGCAACGGCTGCTGGAACAGCGTCTCCTGGGCCTCGTCGGCGGAACGGATCACCAACTCGATGGCGTACTGGGACGCCAACTCCGACCGCTACTCCACGGTCGTCTACGGCTACGGCAAGTGCGCCCTGCACGACCTGCGCCGCACCATCGGCGACACCGCGATGACCACGCTGCTGCGCAGCTACGCGCAGGCGCACTGGTACGGGGTGTCCACCACCGCGGAGTTCAAGGCCGCGGCCCAGGCCGCCACCACCGTCGACCTGACCTCCTTCTGGAGTCAGCACCGCATCGACGGCTGACCCTCTCCCGCCCGCGTCGCCCCCGGTCCCGGCCGGGGGCGACGCGCCTTGACGCGGGGCACGGCCGGAGGGACGCTGTACGTGTACGGCATATGCGTGTGCCGTACGTCGACAGTCGAAAGCACACGACGCGAAGTCGCGCGGCTCCCGGCGCTGACCCGACCGCTGGAGCGATCATGTCGAGCACCCACTACGTGGCGCTGCCGGACAGCTCCCGCGTTCCGCTCGGCGGAGCGCGGGTCATCGGACCGGCCGACCCACGGACCCCCCTCACCGTCACCGTCTACCTGCGGCGCGACCCCGACGCGCCCCCGCGCCCGGACGTGTACGAGCTGGCGCTGCAGGCGCCGACCCGCCGTACGGTGCCGACCGACGACGAGTACGCCGCCACCCACCGGTGGAGCGCCACGGACCTCAAGGCACTGGAGGCCTTCGCGGCCGAGCACCGCCTCACCCTCTCCGACGAGGACCCGCTGGCCCGTAGCGTCAACCTGACCGGCACCACCGGCGACGTCTCCGACGCCTTCCGGGTCACCCTCGCCCGCTACCGCTTCCAGGACGCGCGGGGCAAGCCCCGGGTCTACCGCGGCCGGGAAGGCCGGATCCACGTGCCGGACCGGCTCCAGGACGTCGTCACCGGCGTGTTCGGCCTGGACGACCGGCCGATCGGCTCCCGGCTGCTGATCCGCCGCGCCGCCCGGGCGGTCCCGGTGGCCCACGCCGCCCCGGTGATCCGGCCCGGCGCCTTCCTCCCACCGGACCTGCAGGCGCCGTACGCCTACCCCGAGGACACCGACGGTGCCGGGCAGTGCATCGCCGTGCTCGCCTTCAACGGGGAGACACCACCGGGCGTCCCCTCCGGGGGCTACTCGCGCGACGCCCTGCGGACCTACTTCGTCGACGTCCTGCACCAGCCGATGCCGGACATCACCGACGTGGTGATCCCGAACGTCGGGAGCCCCGGCAACGACCCGGGCCAGGACTCCGAACCCGACACCCCGGACACCACCGGCGAGATCATGCTCGACCTCGCGGTGGTCGGCGCCCTCGCGCCCAAGGCGAAGATCGTCGTGTACTTCACCAAGTTCACCGAGCGCGGCTGGGTCAACGTGATCACCCGGATCGTCAACGACACCGACCACCGGCCCACGGTGGTCTCCTGCAGCTACGGCAACCCCGAGCTGGTCGCCGGAAGCCTGTTCACCGCCGGCGCGGTCGACCGGATCGACCGGGCCTTCGCGGCTGCGGCGGAGAAGAACATCACCGTCTGCTGCGCCTCGGGCGACGACGGCTCGCGCGACCAGGGCGACGACGAACGCGCCCACGCCGACTACCCCTCCTCCGACCCGCACGTCCTCGGCGTCGGCGGGACCCGGCTGGTCGTGCGCCAGGGGCAGGTCGTCAGCGAGACCGTCTGGGACGACGGACCGGGCAGCCGGACCGGCGGCGGCGTCAGCGCGATCTTCCCGGTGCCGCCCTACCAGGACACCGTGATGGTGCCGCCCTCCGTCAACCCGCCGCACCAGCGGGGCCGCGGGGACCCGGACGTGGCCGCGCTCGCCGACCCCGAGACCGGCGTGGTGATCCCGAGCGTGGACGGCGTGAACTTCAACCAGACCGGAGGAACCAGTGCGGCCGCCCCGATGTGGTCGTCGCTGATCGCCCGGGTCAACCAGGGCCTCGGTGCCCAGGTCGGCTTCCTCAACCCGCTGCTGTACGCGAAGTTCGCGACGGGCGTGCTGCGGGACGTCACCGAGGGCAGCAACGGCGCCTTCGCCTCCGGGCCCGGCTGGGACCCGTGCACCGGCCTCGGCAGCCCGGGCGGCCAGAACCTGCTGGACGGCCTCAAGGCCCTGTGACCCCTCTTCGGTCCGCACCCGTCGGTGCGGGGCACGCACTGCGGCGGCCCCGCACCGACGCCCGTCCGTCAGCCCAGGGCGAGCGCGCGGAGGCGGTCGGCCGCGCCGTTGAAGTAGTTCTGGTCACCGGGGAAGGTGCCGGAGTCCGCGAACTGCCAGAAGGTCTGGTAGCCCCAACCGGTGGGCAGGGTGCCGACGGTGGAGGCGTAGCGGGCCACCCAGAGCGGGTTGGTGGTGATGCGAGCGTGGTCTGGGACAGGGCAGGCTCCTCTCAGCCGGCTGCGACGGTCTTGAGCGCGAGGGTGCGGAGCGGGGCGAGGCGGGTGCGGTTGTCCTGGTGGCGGTGGGAGCCGGCTGCCCGCGGCCCGCGAGGGCGAGTGGCCGCCGCACGGCTACCTGGGGCCGAAGGTGTTGAGGAACACCACGGGCGCGTTGCCGAAGTACCCCGCCGAGTCGAGGCCGATGAGTGCCGCGAAGGCCTTGGCGGTGTACGTCCGCTCCAGTTCCAGGCCGGCCCGGGACGAGGCGCGGTCGAGCGCCTGCTCTCCGGGCCCGGTCGGATGCGCGTAGCCGGGACCGAGCCAGCGGTACTCGGCGACGACGTCGTGCGGGCCGAGCCCGACTTCCGGCAGGTCGGCCCCACGAGCCCGCAGGAGGGCGTGGGCCTTCCCCGCCAGTGCCACGAGCGTGGCGCCGTCCAGTCGCAGGGTGTCGTTGACTACGACTCCCAGGACGCGCGTCCGCAGCCCGGCGAGCCGTAGCCCCAGGGCCAGCCCGGCGGCGGTGCCGCCCGAGCCGACCGGTGTCACGATCCATCCCGGCTCGGGCAGCAGTCCCTGGCGCACCTGGCCGGCCAACTCGAGCGCGCACTCGACGTACCCGAGGGTGCCGAGCGGTGAGGAGCCGCCGGCCGGGAGGACGTAGGGAAGGGTGAGACCGCGCGTGTACCGGGCGACGAGCCAGGGCACCGCCAGGATCAGCCGGGTCTTGGTGTGCAGGAAGTGCAGAGCGGCGCCGGAGGACCGCAGCCGCCGCAGCTGCGCCCGGACATGGTCGTCGACCGGGTGGTCGACCAGCGCGAGGGCGACGTCGAGGCCCTGCTCGCGGGCGTAGAGCGCGGCTGCCAGGCCCCAGTTCGTCCCGAGCCCGCCGACGCTGAGGATCGTCCGGGCTCCCCGGCTCCGGGCCTCGGGCAGCAGCCACTCCAGCTTGCGGACCTTGTTCCCGCCCCAGCCACCGCCGCCGTAGCCGCTCTCGTCCTTCAGCCACACGGAGAACGGAAGCCGAGCTTCGTCAGGGGGCGTACCGGTGTCGGCCCGTCTCCCAGCGGCAGGTACGGCAGGGACGCGGCGAGTGTCGGCCAGAGTTGGTGGAGCAGCGGACGACCTGTCATGAGAGCGACTGTAGGGGGAGGTCCAGGTGTGGGGGAGAGCCCCGAGGGACCGTTCGATGACGGGACGGACTCGGTCGCGGCTCAGGTCGGCGGACGGTGATCCGTGCTCCCGGGTGAAGCAGACGGCCTCGCGCTGGTCACTGTTGCCGGAGGGGTAAAGGACGGAAGCCGGACGCTGCCAGCGGTCGTCGGCCGGCTTCGTGGCGGTCTCTCTCGCGGGGCCGTCCTGCCGTAGGAGGTGGTCGGCAGGACCTGGACGGGGGAAGAGTCCTCGCCGCTGAGGAGGACGGCTTGCCGGGCGGGGCCGGTGAGGTCGCCGAGTTCGACGTTCTCGACGGGGGCCAGTTCGGTGGCGGCCTTGGCGAGGACGGCCTGGGTTGGTTCCGGGTCGTCGAGGTCGGATGAGTGCGGCATCGACGACCACGCGTGCCCGGGGACCGACCACCATCATTGGTCGACACCCCGGGCGTCGTTGCGTCAGGTCGGGATCAGGGCAGGCGCCAGATCTGGTTGGCGGCGGCAGAGCAGTCCCACAGGATCAGCCCGGTGCCGGCAGGGCCGGCGCCCGAGTCGTCCAGGCACTTGTTGCTCTGCGGGTTCTTGAGGGTGCCGTCGGTCTGAGGCTGCCAGACCTGGTTTCCGGCGCCGCTCACGCAGCCGTACAGCTGGATGGAGGTGTTGTTGCCGGGGTTGGTGCCGGGGGCGGTCATGCATTTGCCGAGGGTGCGCAGGGTGCCGTCGGCGCCGACGGTCCACTGCTGGTTGGCGGCGGTGCCGCTGCAGGCCCAGACGACGAGCGGGTTGCCGTCGGCGGTGCCGGCTCCGGAGTCGTCGACGCACAGGCCGTTGATGCCGGTGATGTGGCCGGTGCCGGTGCCGGTGGTCTTGTCCAGGCCGATCTGGACGGTGCCCAGGTGGCCGGCCGCTGTCGCCGGTGTGCCGGAGAGCCGGCTGAACGTCATGCCGGAGACTGGGGCCGACACCTGCTGGACCAGGTAGGACTTGCCGGCCGTGGTCGGGATGGTGAACTGTCCGGCCCTGGTGGGGCGGACGATGACGGTCGACTGGTCGGTGCCGTCGACGACCGACACGCTCTGGCCGGGCCAGGGGTTGCGGATGTCGATGGTGCCGGTGGAGCCGGCGTGGATGCCGACGGTGCCGATGACGCCGCCGTGGACCTGGACGGAGACGGTGCTGCCGCCGTGGATGTACTGGGTGCCGTCGGCGTCCCAGCCCTGGGGCAGGGCCGGGGCGATCCGCAGCAGGCCGTCGTAGTCCTGGACCAGCGACTCGTTGATCGCGAGCGCGACGTTGGCGGCCTGCTCGATGTAGGGCTCGGTGCCGCCGGACTGGCCCCACAGGTTGGCCAGGCCAGTGGGATAGGTCTGGTACTTCTGGGTCAGGGCGGTCAGGTCGGCGGCGACCCGCGTGCCGAGGCCGAGGCGGGCGGCGTGGACGGCGTCGAAGCTCCAGTCGTTCTGCTGGACGTTGACCCGGCTGTTGTAGGTGCGCCGGGCCACGGGCAGCAGTGGTGAGTTGTCGCCGATCAGGCCGTAGGGCCAGACGGCTTCGAGGTCGTCGTTCTCGGTGTTGTAGACCGTCGCGTTGGGCTGCGAGGACTGGCCGAGCACGTCGGTGCCGGAGGCGTCGGCGGAGGCGGTGAGGTTCTGCCGGTGGGTCGCGGCGTCGGTGCGCGGGTAGTCGGGGATCTGCGGGATCGCGGCGTGCAGTTGGGAGATCAGCGAGGCGTCGGTGTTCAGGATCTCGGCAGCGGAGATCGTGGCGGGGAAGAGGCCCTTCATCGCGTCGATCATGTTGACCGGGTCCTGCACGTTCCACTGGTTCTCGTGGACGTTGGCCACCGCGTGCCGGCCGCCGTCGGGGCCGACCGTGGTGAAGGCCAGCAGGAACTGGGCGGACTGCTGCAGGAGCGGGTAGTTCGCCGTCAGGAAGGCCTTGTCACCGGTGGTCAGGTACTGCTGCCAGACCCAGAGTCCGATTTCGGCGCCGGTGGAGACCGTGGCACCGTTCCAGGTGGTCAGCGCCTGGTCGCAGGAGGCGTCGCCGAACGGGTCGCCGTCGTTCTGGAAGCCGTTGCCGTTGAAGCGCATGGTCTCCGGCACGCAGATCCCGGGCCGGTTGCCCATGTGGGTCCTGGTCCAGGCCTGGATGTTGGCCAGGTTGGAGGTGTAGAGGTTGTAGAGGCCGGTGTTGAGCTCGAAGGCGCCGGCGCCGATGTTGGCGGCCACCTGTCCGCGGATGTTCCAGAACCAGTAGCCGGCCGGGTACCAGTTCTGGGTGTCCTGGGAGAAGTTGAAGAGGTCGGCGACTCCGGCCTGGGAGCCGGGCAGCGGCCCGCGGGACTCCTCGGCGGTGTAGAAGTAGTACAGGGTGCGCAGCTTCTCCAGGTAGGCGGCGGTGCCGTCCGCCGAGGAGAGCTTCACCAGGCCGAGCTTGCCCCAGTAGTCGTGCCACCAGGCCTGGTGCGGTGCCTGCAGGGTGTCGGAGCTCGCGGTCGCGTCCGAACCCAGCAGCGAGGCGGCGGTGGCGGCGGCGTTGCCGCCGGTCCAGCTCGGGCTGCTGACCAGGATCCGGAAGCTGCCGTCGGGGTTGGGGGAGAGGTCCACCCGCACGGTCTGCGGGTCTGCGACCGTGGCGGTGACGTTGCGCCCGCCGGCGGTGAGCGCGGCCAGCGAGCCGAAGGTCCGGCCGGATCCGGTGGTGGCGTTGCTGTCGACCCAGGTCTCGGCGAGCGTCGCGACGCCGCCGGAGGCCGCCGCGGCCGGGGTGCGCCCGGACCACAGGTTGACGGTGGCGGACTGGACGGTGTTCGGGTCGGCGCCGGTCACGTCCACGACCAGCTCGTCCTTGTCGGCGCGGACGTAGATCGCCGCGCTCATCCCGCCGCCGGACTCGCGCAGCACGCCGTCGTACGGGTCGACGGTGGCGGTGAAGTCGGCGGCGCTCGTGATCCGCGACAGGCCGGGGATCTGCAGCCAGCCGGGGGACTTGCGGCCGGGCAGGGTGTCGGCGCGGTTGAGCTGGGCGGTGAAGCCGTTGGCGGCCCAGACCGCGGCGCCGAGGGTGCCGTTGCCCAACGGCATCGACTGGGTCGCCGCGGTGTTCGGGCTGCCCAGGACGATGTTCGCCTCGCGGACGAGGCTCGCGGTGTCGACGGAGAACGCGCCGTTGGACCAGGCGGTGGTCGTGGTCGAGGAGGCGGTCGCCGTGGTGGGTGACCAGGCGGCGGCGGTGGTACCAAGGGCCAGGGCGACTATCGCCCTGACCACCGGTGCACTTCGCATGTTGCGGCCCTTCAGCGGGGGTGGGGGAGTAATCAGTGGTGGTGCACAGACCGGAGTCCCGTCGTCCCGTTGTCGCGGTGACTGCCGGTCTGGTTCTGGGGCCCGTCTCGGTCAGCCCGCGGGGTGGTTGGCCCAGAGCGACGGGTCGTCGACGTTCTCCTTGGTGACCAGGGATGAGGGGAGCTGGTCCTCCAGGCCGTTGGGCAGGGAGATGATGGTCGACTGGTGGTCGGTGGGCCCGGGTCGGAAGGCCTTGCCTTCGGCGGCGGACTTGGCGTAGTACAGGGCGTACTTGGCGTAGAGGTCGGCGGGCTGGGAGACGGTCGCGTCGATGTCGCCCTTGCGGATCGCGGCGAGCTCGGCGGGGCTGCCGTCGTTGGAGACGATGCTGATGTGGCCGCTCTGGCCGGCGGGCTTGAGCAGGCCCTTCTGACGCAGGAGATCGAGGGCGGGCTGGAGGAAGACGCCGCCGGCCTGCAGGTAGATGCCGTTCAGGTCCGGGTTGGCGGCAAGGGTGGACTGGAGCTTGGCGGACGCGATGTCGCCCTTCCACTCGGTGGCCAGCGCGATCACCTGGATGCCGGGGAAGTTGCGTTTCATGCAGGCGGCGAATCCCTCGGAACGTTCGTAGCCGTTGATGGAGCTCAGTGCGCCCTGGAGCTCGGCCACCTTGCCCTTGCCGCCGAGCTGCTTGCCGAGGAACTCGCAGGCCTTGGCGCCGTACGCCTTGTTGTCGGCGCGGACCACCATGTAGACGCTGCCGTGCTCCGGTTCGGTGTCCACGCTGATGGCGTGGACGTTCGCACGGAACAAGTCGGAGAGTGTCGAGTCGGTGGCCACGGTGTTCTGCGGCGCCATGACGATGGACTTGGGATGCCGGGCGGCCAGCGAGTGGATGTTGGCGGTGAACGTCGCGTCGTCGCCGTCCGAACGGGTCGGGGGCAGGACACGCAGCTGCTGGTCGTCGATCTCCTGCTGGAGGTACTTCGCGTAGGCCTTCCAGAAGTCGGAGTCGGCGCGGGGGATGTCGATGCCGATCTGCGGGCGGGAGCCGCCGGGGTCGTCAGTGACCCCGCAAGCGGTGAGGCAGCCGGCGAGCAACACGGCGACGGAGCCGGTGCGGGTGGTCCGGATGGTTCGGATCTTCATGTGTCAGACCGTCCTGGGCGGTGGGGGGCGTGCGCACTGGGGGGATGTTCGGGACTCGGCACGTCGCCGTCAGAAGACGGTGCCGAGGTCCAGGGAGCCGGTGCCGGCGGCCAGCCAGTCCTCGACGGCGGCGACGTGCACGGTGCTGGCACTGGCGGCCAGGACGGCATCGCGGTTGACCAGCGCCAGCCAGATGGCCTCGTGTTCGCGGTGGGCCTGCTCGCGGGCGGTGGTGTGCGTACCGCGGACGATGCGCAGCCGCTGGGTGTGGGTGGAGAGGATGCCGAGCAGGGTGGACAGAACGGGGTTGCCGACGGCGTCGGCGATGGTGCGGTGGAAGTCGATGTCCAGCTCGATGAACTCCTCGATGCCGGCGGCCGCGGCGCTCCGGTCGAGGGCGGCCCGCAGCGTTCGCAGGTGTTCGTCGGTGAGCAGGCCGGCGGCGAGGGCGGTGGCCTGTGGCTCCAGCAGGCGCCGTACCTGGAGGAGCTGTCGGGCGGTGCGGCCGTGGGAGACGTCGGCGGCGAAGGCCATGGCTTCCAGCAGGAGGTGGGGTTCCAGGCCGGAGACGTAGGTGCCGTCGCCCTGCCTGGGGACGAGGATCCGCATCGCGGTGAGCGCTCGGACGGCCTCGCGCAGCGAGTTGCGCGACAGCCCGAGCTGGTCGGCGAGGTCGGCCTCGTTGGGGAGTCTCGCGCCGGGTGGCAGGGCGCCGGAGACGATCATCTCCTTGATCTTCTCGATGGCCTGGTCGGTCACCGTCATGGGTGTTCGCCTCCTGCGTGCGGGCATGGGAGTGGTGGTCGGTCGAGAGGCGGGGAAGGGGAGGCCGAAGCGGCGCGACCGGTTACCCGCCGGGCTGGTCGCGCCGCTTCGGCGGCTCTCAGGTCGTCGGACCTGTCACTCCTGCTTCTCGCCGGAGGTGAAGCGGGAGATGATCAGGGCGACGATGATGATCGCGCCGTTGAGGAACTGGTTCCACAGCGGCGGCACGCCCGCGAGGGTCATGACGTTGACCACGAGCTGGAGGGTCAGCACACCGGTGAGCGCACCGAACAGGGTGCCGCGCCCGCCGTTGAGGCTGACGCCGCCGATGACGGTGGCGGCGAAGACCTGGAAGATCCACCCGTTGCCCTGGTCGGCGGAGATGGAGCCGTAGTGGCCGGTGTAGAGGACGCCGGCGAAGGCGGCCACCAGGCCGCCGAGGATCAGCACGATCCAGGTGATCCGGTCGACCCGGATGCCGGCGGCACGGGCGGCCTCGGAGTTGCCGCCGATCGCGTACAGGGCGCGGCCGTGGCGCAGCCAGGCGAGCGCGCACCCGCCGGCCAGGAAGAGCAGGGCGCAGATCCAGATTGCCGCCGGGGCGCCGAGCCAGCTGGTGCTGCCCAGGTAGGTGAAGGAGCCGGGCAGGTTGACGATCGACTGGCCCTGGGAGATGGCGACCTGGAGTCCGCGGAGCGCGGTGAGCGCTCCGAGGGTGACGATGAAGCCGTTGAGACGCAGCTTGAGGATCAGGAAGCCGTTGATCGCGCCGATGAGCGCGCCGACGGCCAGGCACAGCGGGACGGCGGTCCATTCAGGGAAGAGCCCGAGGCCGTTGAAGCGCGCGCCGTGGTCGGGCAGGACCAGCCAGACGGCGATGACGGGGGCCACGCCGATCGTGGACTCCAGGGAGAGGTCCATCCGGCCGGCGATCAGAATCAGCGCCTCGGCCAGGACGAGCAGGCTCAGTTCGGTGGCCTGCTGGCCGACGCCCAGGAGGTTGTCGGAGGTGAGGAAGGCGGGTGAGACGGCGAAGCCGATGACGCCCAGGACGAGCAGGACCGGTACGAGCGACAGGTCGCGGTAGCGGGCGAGGTCGAGGCGGCGGCCGGCGGGCGCGGCGGGGGCGGTGGCCGCGTGGGGGCGTACCTCAGTGGTGGGAGACATGGGGTTCCTTCGTGTCGGTCGGGCCGGACATGCCCTCCATGGCTGCGACCAGCTGTTCATCGCTCCAGCCGTGCTCGAATTCAGCGACGACGCGGCCGTGGAACATGGCCAGGACGCGGTCGCAGACCCGCAGGTCGTCGAGTTCGTCGGACACGATCAGGGCGCTCTTACCGGCGTCGGCGACCTCGCGGACGGTGCCGAGCAGGGACTCCTTCGACTTGACGTCGACGCCGTTGGTGGGCCGGATGGCCACCAGCACGTGCGGCTCGGTGGCCAGCGCCCGGGCGATGACGACCTTCTGCTGGTTGCCGCCGGACAGCGCGGACACCGGGGCGGAGGCACCGGGCGTCTTGATGTCCAGGCCCTTGATCATCCGCTCGGCGAACGCCCGGGTGCGCGAGGGCAGTACCGTGCCGAACGGCCCGAGCTGGTCGGTGACGGTCAGCGTGGCGTTCTCGGCGACACTGCGTTGCGGGATGAGGCCCTGGATGTGCCGGTCCTCGGGGACGAACCCGATGCCGGCGGCGAGGGCGGCGGGGACGCGCCCGGTGCGCACCGGGCGGCCGGCGACGGTGACCGTGCCACTCCCGGGCTTGTGCAGGCCGGCGATGGTTTCGCCGAGTTGGACGTTGCCGCTGGCGGCCGAGCCGGCCAGGCCCACGACCTCTCCGGGGCGCGCAGTCAGGGAGAAGTCCGCGTAGGCGCCGGCCAGGGTGAGGCCGGAGACGTCCAGCAGCGGGTCGCCGTCCGGGCGCGTCTGCCCCTTCACCGACCACGCGGGTTCGGTGCCGCGCGCCCGCTCGCCGGTCATCGCCTCCACCAGTGCCTTCTGGTCGAGTTCGGCGACCGGTGTGGTGACGATGTGCCGGGCGTCCCGGTAGACCGTGACGGTCGCGCAGAGGTCGTAGACCTCCTGGAGGTGGTGGGAGATGAACAGGAACGCGACGCCCTGTTCCTGGAGCGAGCGCAGCTTGTCGAAGAGCCGATCGATGCCGCGGGCGTCGAGCTTGGCGGTGGGCTCGTCCAGGATGATGAAGCGGGCGCCGAAGGACAGCGCCCGGGCGATCTCGACGAACTGGCGCTGCTCGATGCTCAGGTCCTCGGCGCGGGCGGTCGGGTCGACGTCGACGCCGTACTCGGCGAGCAGCTCGGTGGCGCGGTGGCGCAGCCGCTTCCAGCTGATCGGGCGCAGCGCTGCGGCGCTCTGCCGGTCGAGGAAGAGGTTCTCGGTGACGGTCAGCGCGGGGAGGATGGTGGAGCGCTGGTAGACGCAGGCGACCCTGGAGCGCCAGGCGTCGGTGTCGCCGGGGGCCGGAGCCGGCTCGCCGTTGAAGCGCAGGGTGCCGGTGTCGGGGTTCTGCAGGCCGGTGAGGATGGAGACGAGTGTGGACTTGCCCGCGCCGTTGCGGCCGACCAGGGCATGCGATTCGCCGGGCGCGACCGAGATACGGGCGTCGCTGAGGGCTACCGTGGCGCCGAAGCGCTTGCTGATCCCGTCGGCCTCGACGACGGGGCCCCGGGCGGGGCTGGGGTCCGCCATGGCGGGGTGTCCTTTCCGCAGGATCCGAGAACGGCGGCGCCGAGAGGGGAGCCCGGGCCGCGGCTCACGAGGGGTCGGTGGGGTTACTTGCCGACGTTGTTGCCCCAGAGGGACTTGTCGTCGACGTTGTCCTTGGTGACGAGGGGTGCGGGAAGCTGGTCCTCCAGGCCGTTGGGCAGCTGGATGATGGTCGACTGGTGGTCGGTGGCCCCGGCTTGGAAGGTCTTGCCCTCGGCTCCGGCCTGCGCGTAGAAGAGGGCGTACTTGGCGTAGAGGTCGGCGGGCTGGGAGACGGTCGCGTCGATGTCGCCCTTGCGGATCGCGTCGAACTCCTGCGGGATGCCGTCGTTGGAGACGATGGCGATGTGGCCGGGCTCTCCGGCGGGCTTGAGCAGGCCCTTCTGCTGGAGCAGGGCGAGGGTGGGCTGGAGGAAGACGCCGCCGGCCTGCATGTAGACGCCGCCGAGGTCCGGGTTGGCGGCCAGGGTGGACTGGAGCTTGGCGGAGGCGACGTCGCCCTTCCAGTCAGTGGCCAGCTCGATGACCTGGATGCCGGGGAACTTCTCCTTCATGCAGGCGGCGAAGGCCTCGGAGCGGTCGCGCCCGTTGATGGAGCTGAGCGCGCCCTGGAGCTCGGCGACCTTGCCCTTGCCGTCGAGCTGCTTGCCGAGGAACTCGCAGGCCTTGGTGCCGTACGCCTTGTTGTCGGCGCGTACCACCATGTAGACGTTCCCCTTGTCGGGGCGGGTGTCGACGCTGATCACGGGGATCTTCTTGGCGGACAGCTGCTCAAGGGTGGAGGCGATCGCACCGGTGTCCTGTGGGGCCATCACGACGGCCTTGGCGCCGGTGTTCTGGAACACCTGGACGTTGGCGACCAGCTTGGTGACGTCGTTCTGCGAGTTGCTCAGCGGCAGGGTGTTCAGGCCCTGGGCGGAGGTGTCCTGCTTGATGTACTGCGCGTAGGAGTTCCAGAAGTCGGAGTCCGCACGCGGCAGATCGATGCCGAGCGCCGGCTTGCCGCCGGCGGCGGAGGAGTCCGACGCGCTACCGCGGTTGCAGGCCGTGGTGAACCCCGCCAGGACGATCACGGCGGCGGCCGTGGCCGCAATTCTGGAGGAGCGAGGCTTCATGGTGCTGATCTCCTTGGCTGGGATGTCCGGGCTCCCCCGTGGGGCGTGGAGCCGGCGTGGTGGGAGGCCGAGACGCCGTCCCGGTGGGGCGAAGCGGGCGGGGGGAGCCGGCCTCCCTTCCAACCCTCACCGGGAGGGAGGCCGGTTCCTGGTTGCGGCGGTCCGTGGCAGACAGCGCCGGATCGCGCTTCCCGCAGTCATCGGATGGCTTGCGGTCACGAGGACCATACGAGCCTGACATCTGACTGACAAGAGGAAACCTCGGATGATTCTCAACCGTGACGTCCAGGTTTCCGTGCCGTGTCATGGATGAAGTGATATTTCCGCCATGAGCTGCGCATTTGACGGATGGTTGGAGGACGTACGAGCCGAAGTGGTCGGCAAACGTCGGAGGACTTCTTGCGATGATGCGACTGAGGCTCGTATGGTCAGGGCGTCACGGATTCATCCGATGTGTTGGCCGGTGAAGAGCCCCGGCCCGCAGACGTATGACGGGAGTCAGGGCATGAAGCTACTGCGGATCGGACCGGCGGGAGAAGAGGTTCCGGCAGCCCTCGGCGACGACGGGCGGGTCTTCGCACTCACGGGCCTGACCGCCGACATCGACGGGGCGTTCCTCGCCACCGGCGGAATCGACCGAGCCCGCGCGGCACTCGCGGCGGGCGCCCTGCCCGAGCTCGACCCCTCCGGCCTGCGGGTCGGGGCGCCGATCGTTCGCCCCGGCAAGGTCGTCTGCATCGGCCTCAACTACCGCGACCACGCCGAGGAGACCGGAGCGGCCATCCCCGGTCGGCCGGTGGTGTTCATGAAGGACCCCTCCACCGTGGTCGGCCCCTGCGACCGGGTGCTGATCCCGCGCGGTTCGGTGAAGACCGACTGGGAGGTGGAACTCGCGGTCGTCATCGGCAAGGAGGCCCGCTACCTGGCGGATGAGGACGCGGCAGCCGCGTGCATCGCCGGGTACGCGATCAGCAACGATGTGTCCGAGCGCGAGTTCCAGCTGGAGTACTCCGGGCAGTGGGACCTGGGCAAGTCCTGCGAGACCTTCAACCCGCTCGGTCCCTGGCTGGTGACGCCGGACGAGGCCGGCGACCCGCAGGCCCTCGGCCTGCGTCTGGCCGTCAACGGCGAGTCGCGCCAGGACGGCAACACCAAGAACATGATCTTCGATGTCGCCCACATCATCTGGTACCTCAGCCAGTACATGGTGCTCAACCCCGGCGACGTCATCAACACCGGCACCCCGGCCGGCGTGGCCCTGGGCCTGCCCGGCAACCCCTACCTGCGCGACGGAGACACCGTCGAACTGACCATCGACGGCCTCGGCACCCAGCGCCAGACCTTCTCCAACGCGTGAAAGGCACCACCTTGTCCGCAACCACAGCGGCGCGGATCACCGCCATCGACACCTACGACATCCGCTTCCCCACCTCGCGGGAGCTGGACGGGTCCGACGCGATGAACCCGGACCCCGACTACTCCGCCGCCTACCTGGTGTTGCGCACCTCCGACGGCGAGCCGGAGGGCCACGGGTTCACGTTCACCATCGGCCGTGGCAACGACGTCCAGGTCGCCGCCATCGACGCGCTGAGCGAGCACATCGTCGGGCGTTCCGTCGCCGAGCTGTGCGCCGACCCCGGCTCCCTGTACCGCGACCTGATCGGCGACAGCCAGTTGCGCTGGCTCGGACCCGAGAAGGGCGTGATGCACATGGCGATCGGAGCCGTGGTCAACGCCGTCTGGGACCTCGCCGCCAAGCGTGAGGGCAAGCCGCTGTGGCAGCTGCTGGCCGACGCCGACCCCGAATGGCTCGTCTCCCAGGTCGACTTCCGCTACCTCACCGACGCGCTCACCCCCGGCGAGGCCCTCGAACTGCTGCGCAAGGGCAAGCAGGGCGCACCCACCCGAGCCGCCGAACTCGTGCGCCGCGGCTACCCCGCCTACACCACCTCGCCCGGCTGGCTCGGCTACTCGGACGAGAAGCTCACCCGCCTCGCCAGGCAGGCCGTCGCGGACGGCTTCACCCAGATCAAGCTGAAGGTCGGCGCCGACCTTCAGGACGACGTCCGCCGCTGCCGCACCGCCCGCCAGGCCGTCGGCCCGGACATTCGGATGGCGATCGATGCCAACCAGCGCTGGAACGTCGCCGAGGCGATCGAGTGGACGAATGCCCTCGCCGAGTTCGACCCGTACTGGATCGAGGAACCCACCAGCCCCGACGACATCCTCGGCCACGCCGCCGTCCGGCGCGGTGTCCACCCGATCAAGGTCGCCACCGGCGAGCACGTGCAGAACCGCATCGTCTTCAAACAGCTGCTCCAGGCCGGCGCCATCGACATCCTCCAGCTGGACTCGGCCCGGGTGGCCGGCGTCAACGAGAACCTCGCCATCCTGCTGCTCGCCGCCAAGTTCGGCGTCCCGGTCTGCCCGCACGCCGGCGGCGTGGGCCTGTGCGAACTCGTCCAGCACCTGTCGATGTTCGACTACGTCGCGCTCTCCGGTACCACCGAGGACCGCGTCATCGAGTACGTCGACCACCTCCACCAGCACTTCCTCGACCCCGTGGTCATCGACGGAGGCCACTACCGGGCGCCCACCGTGCCCGGGTTCTCCGCCACCATGCACCAGGACACCATCGACACCTACACCTACCCCGACGGCGCGTTCTGGGCAGCCGACCTGGCCGGCAGCGACAAGGAGGAGCGCTCATGACGACCGACCTCGACGGGCTCACCGCCCTGGTCACCGGCGGTGCCTCCGGCATCGGACTGGCCACCGCCCAGGTGCTCGGCGAGCGCGGAGCGGACGTCGCCGTCCTCGACCTCGACCCGAGCAGCGTCCGCGCCCCGCTGCGCGGCTTCACCGCCGACGTCGCCGACGACCACTCCGTACGCGCCGCCGTCCAGGCGGCGGCCGAAGCGCTCGGCGGCATCGACATCCTGGTCAACAATGCCGGCATCGGCGCCGCCGGGACGGTCGAGGACAACCCGGACGAGCAGTGGCACCGCGTGCTGGACGTCAACGTGCTCGGCATCGTCCGCACCACCCGCGCCGCCCTCCCGTACCTGCGCCGCTCCGCCTGCGCCTCCGTGGTCAACACCTGCTCGATCGCCGCCACCGCCGGACTGCCGCAGCGCGCGCTGTACTCGGCGAGCAAGGGCGCCGTCTACTCGCTCACCCTGGCCATGGCCGCCGACCACGTCCGCGAAGGGATCCGGGTCAACTGCGTCAACCCCGGCACCGTCGACACCCCGTGGGTCGCACGACTGCTGGACGCGGCCGCCGACCCGGCCGCCGAACGCGCCGCCCTGAACGCCCGCCAGCCCACCGGACGGCTGGTCAGCGCCGAAGAGGTCGCCGCCGCCATCGCCTACCTCGCCTCCCCCGCCGCCGCCAGCGTCACCGGCACCGCGCTCGCCGTGGACGGCGGCATGGCCGGTCTGCGCCTGCGACCGGAGCCACGCCGGTGAAGCTGCGCCACAACGTGCTCGGCCGCAGCACGGCGCAGGTGACCGCACTCGCGTTCGGCGCCGCCGGCATCGGAAACCTGTTCACCCCGGTCACCGACGCGCAGGCCGAACAGGCCGTCACCGCAGCCTGGGAGTCCGGCGTACGGTACTTCGACACCGCCCCGCACTACGGCCTGGGCCTGTCGGAGCGCCGGCTCGGTGACGCCCTGCGCGAGTTCCCCCGGGACCAGTACACGATCTCCACGAAGGTCGGCCGGCTGCTGGAGCCGGCTCCCTCCGGCGACGGCGACGACCTGGCCAACGGCTTCGCCGTTCCCGCCACGCACCGCCGCGTCTGGGACTTCAGCGCCCGGGGCGTGCGCCACTCCATTGAGGACAGCCTGAACCGGCTCGGCCTCGACCGGATCGACATCGCCTACCTGCACGACCCCGACGACCACGCCGAACAGGCGCTCACCGAGGCCTATCCGGAACTGGAACGCCTGCGCGCCGAAGGCGTCCTGGGGGCGATCGGCATCGGCATGAACCAGGCTGAGCTGCCCGCCCGCTTCATCCGCGAGACCGACCTCGACGCCGTCCTGCTGGCCGGCCGCTACAGCCTCCTCGACCAGCGCGGACTGGCCGAACTGCTGCCGCTGGCCGAGGAACGGCAGGTCGCCGTGGTGGTCGGCGGGGTCTTCAACTCCGGCCTGCTCGCCGATCCGAGGCCCGGAGCGACCTTCGACTACGCCGCCGCTCCCACCGAACTTCTCGACCGGGCAGTGCGGTTGAAGGACGTCTGCGAGCGGCACGGCGTGCCGCTGCGCGCCGCAGCTCTGCGGTTCCCGTTCGGGCACCCGGCGGTGGCGAGCGTCCTGGTCGGCACCCGCAGCGCCGGTGAGGTCCGGGACGCCGCCGCCATGCTCAACCACCCCGTCCCGGCGGCACTCTGGGCGGACCTCAAGGAACGAGGACTGTTGCCCGCGGACGTCCCCACGCCCGAGGAGGTGAGCTGATGCGCATCGCCCTGTTCATCACCTGCTTCAACGACACGCTCTTCCCCGACACCGGCCGCGCGGTGGTGACCGTGCTGGAGCGGCTCGGCCACCGCGTCGAGTTCCCCCAGGAACAGACCTGCTGCGGCCAGATGCACTTCAACACCGGCTACCGCCCCGACGCCGTTCCGCTGGTCACCCGTTTCGCACGGACCTTCGTCGACTACGACGCCGTGGTCACCCCCTCCGCCTCCTGCGCCGGCATGGTACGCGACAACCACCCCCTGCTCGCCCGGGACTACGGGAACACCGACCTCCTACAGCAGGTCACCGAACTGGTGCCCCGGGTTCACGAGTTCACCGAGTTCCTGACCGACGTGCTCGGCGTCACGGACGTCGGCGCCCGCTTCCCGCACCGCGTCGCCTACCACCCCACCTGCCACTCCCTGCGCGGCCTTCGCCTCGGCGACCGCCCCGACCGCCTGCTGCGCGCGGTCAAGGACATCGACCTGGTGGACCTCCGCGCCGCCGACTCCTGCTGCGGCTTCGGCGGCACCTTCGCCGTCAAGAACGCCGACACCTCCGCCGCGATGCTCGCCGACAAGAACGCCGCCGTCCTGGACAGCGGCGCCGAGGTCCTGTGCGCCGCCGACAACTCCTGCCTGATGCACATCGGCGGCGGACTGTCCCGCCAGGGCTCCACCGTGCGGACCATGCACCTGGCCGAGATCCTCGCCGCCTCCGAAGGGAAGAACCGATGAGCGACCGCGGCGTCGTCTGGCTCGGCTCGCCGTCCTTCCCCGAGGCCGCCCGCGAGGCGCTCGGCAACACCCAGCTGCGCGCCAACCTGAAACGCGCCACCACGACCATCCGCGACAAGCGGCTCGCGGTCGCCTCCGAACTGGACGACTGGGAGCAGCTGCGCGACGCCGCCGCCGCGATCAAGAAGCGGACCTCACGCCACCTCGACCGCTACCTCGTCCAGTTGGAGGCCGCCGTCACCGCCGCGGGCGGCACCGTGCACTGGGCTTCGGACGCCGCCGAGGCCAACCGCATCGTCACCGAACTCGTGCAGGCCACCGGCGAACGCGAAGTCGTGAAGGTCAAGTCCATGGCCACGCAGGAGATCGGCCTCAACGAGGCCCTCGCCGAAGCCGGCATCACCGCCTACGAGACCGACCTCGCCGAACTCATCGTCCAGCTCGGCGACGACCGGCCCTCCCACATCCTCGTCCCCGCGATCCACAGGAACCGCACCGAGGTCCGCGACCTGTTCACCGCCGAGATGGGCCACTGGGGACAGCCCGCACCCGACGGGCTCACCGACTCACCCGCCGAGCTGGCGGATGCGGCCCGGCTGCACCTGCGGAGCAAGATCCTCACCGCCAAGGTGGCCGTCTCCGGCGCCAACTTCGCCGTCGCCGACACCGGCACCGTCATGGTCGTGGAGTCGGAGGGCAACGGCCGGATGTGCCTCACCCTGCCCGAGACCCTCATCACCGTCATGGGCATCGAGAAGGTCGTGCCCACCTGGACCGACCTGGAAGTCTTCCTCCAGCTCCTGCCCCGCTCCTCCACCGGCGAGCGGATGAACCCGTACACCTCCACCTGGACCGGGGTGACGCAGGGCGACGGGCCACAGGCCTTCCACCTGGTCCTGCTCGACAACGGCCGCACCGACACCCTCGCCGACACCGTCGGCCGCCAGGTCCTCGGCTGCATCCGCTGCTCCGCCTGCCTCAACGTCTGCCCCGTCTACGAGCGCACCGGCGGCCACGCCTACGGCTCGGTCTACCCCGGACCGATCGGCGCCGTCCTCACCCCGCAACTCGTCGGCGTGGAGAACGCCGCTTCGCTGCCGTTCGCGTCCACCCTGTGCGGGGCCTGCTACGACGCCTGCCCCGTGAAGATCGACATCCCCGAAGTGCTGGCGCACCTGAGGGCCAAGGCCGTCGAGACCAAGCCGAAGCGGACGGAGGCCCTGGCCATGAAGGCCGCCGCCACCGTCCTCGACTCCCCGCGCCTGCTCTCCGCCGCCCAGAAGGCCGCCGCCATCGGCGGCCGCGCCCTGGCCCGGAACGGGCGCATCGGCCGACTGCCGGGCCCGCTGCACGGCTGGTCCGACACCCGCGACACCCCCGCACCCCCCGCCGAGTCCTTCCGCACCTGGTGGCGCAAGAACAGGGACGAAGAAGCATGAACAGCCGGCAAGCCATCCTCGCCCGTATCCGCTCCGCGCTCACCGACGTCCCCGCCGGCGAACTGCCCACCGACGTCCCCGTACCCCGCACCTACCACCGCAGCCACACCGAACCGGGCCAGGACACCGTCGCCCTGTTCGCCGAACGCGTCGCCGACTACCGGGCGAACGTCACCCGCACCGATCAGGCGGGCCTGCCGGCCGCCATCGCCGACGCGCTCACCGCGTGCGGGGCGAGAAACCTGGCGCTGCCCGACGGCTTTCCCGTCGAGCTGCTCCCGTCCGGCGACTGGCAGTGGCACCCGGAACCCCTGGCCGTCCCGGCCCTGAACGCCCTGGACGGCGCGATCACCCTGGCCGCCGCCGGCATCGCCGTCACCGGCACCGTCGTCCTCGATGCCGGCCCCGGCCAGGGCCGCCGCGCCCTCAGCCTCGTCCCGGACTACCACCTGTGCGTCATCCGCGCCGAGCAGATCGCCGACGACGTCCCCGACGCCCTCGCCCGCCTCGACCCGCGGAACCCGCTCACCTTCATCTCCGGCCCGTCCGCCACCAGCGACATCGAACTCGAACGCGTCGAGGGCGTCCACGGCCCCCGGACCCTGCACGTCATCGTCGTCACCGAAGAGGCACCGGAGGCATCATGAGAGTCGCCCTGCACACCCGCGTCCGCGCCGACCGGATCGCCGAGTACGAGGCCGCCCACCGCGCGGTGCCCGCCGAACTCACCGCCGCCATCGGCTCCGCCGGCGTCACCTCCTGGACCATCTGGCGCAGCGGGACCGAGCTCTTCCACATCCTCGAATGCGAGAGCTACCCCCGGCTCCTCGCCGAACTGGAACACCTCCCGGTCAACACCGCCTGGCAGGAGAAGATGGGCGAACTGCTCGACATCAGCCACGACTACTCCAAGGACGGTGCCGAGGCCGGCCTCCCGGTGGTGTGGGAACTGTGACCGGACCTCAGATCATCGACGCGCACCACCACGTCTGGGACCTCGACACGCGGCCGCAGCCCTGGATCACAGGAGAGGCCCTCGCTCCACTGGCCCGCTCCTTCACCACCGCCGACCTCGCCCCCGAAGCCGCGCAGGCCGGAGTGGTCGCCACAGTCGTCGTGCAGACCATCTGCGTCCCCGAGGAAACCCCTGAACTGCTGGCCCTGGCCGATGACAGCGACCTGATCGCCGGCGTCGTCGGCTGGACCGACCTCACCGCCCCCGACGTTGCCGAAGCGATCGCCGCCCTGCGCGAACTCCCAGGCGGAGAAAGACTGGTGGGCATCAGGCACCAGGTCCAGGAGGAACCCGACCCCGCTTGGCTGCTGCGCCCCGACGTCCAGCGCGGCCTGATCGCCGTCGCCGGCTCCGGCCTCGCCTACGACCTCGTCGTCGAACCGCACCAGCTGCCCGCCGCCACCCTCGCGGCCGCCCGGCTCACCGGCCTGACGTTCGTCCTCGACCACCTCGGCAAGCCCCCGATCGCCGAGGGCACGCTCGACCCCTGGGCAGCGGACCTGCGCCGCCTGGCCGCGCTGCCCAACACCGTGTGCAAGCTCTCCGGCCTGGTCACCGAGGCCGCCCCCGGTCGGTGGCGCACGGAGGACCTCACGCCCTACGCCGACACCGCCCTGGAAGCCTTCGGCCCGCAACGCCTCCTCTTCGGCTCCGACTGGCCGGTATGCACCCTTCAGGCCGACTACGCCGAGGTCATCCGGACCACCCGGCACCTCACGGACGGGCTCAGCGCGGGGGAGAAGGACGCGGTGTTCCGGCACAACGCGATCCGCGTGTACGGGCTCGGCGCCCCGCGTCGGCCCGCGGAGGGACGGGCCGGCCCGACGGGACCGTAGCCGACCCGGCCGAAGTACGGCCCGTCAGGGGCAGCCGCCGCACGGACGGCCTCCTGCGGATCTTGCCGGATCGCCTTGACCTGTCGCGGTCAAGACGGCCTCCGGGGGTGCCATGGAAGCTATGCTGCAACGATCAGGACCAGGGAGGCAGCGGCGTGCCAGTCACCGACTCGGCGATCGAGAAGATCAAAGCCATGATCGTCAGTGGTGAGCTACGCCCCGGTTCGCGACTCCCCAAGGAGGCCGACCTGGCCGAGCGGCTCGGCCTGTCGCGCAACTCCCTTCGTGAGGCGGTGAAGGCCCTCTCACTCATCCGGGTGCTCGACGTACGCCAGGGAGACGGCACGTACGTGACGAGCCTGGAGCCCAACCTGCTGCTGGACGCCCTGGGCTTCGTCGTCGACTTCCACCAGGACGACTCGGTGCTGGAGTTCCTGGAGGTCCGCCGCATCCTGGAACCCGCCGCTGCGGCCATGGCCGCCCGAGTGATGCCGGACGAGGACATCGCCGTCCTCGGGGAGGTCCTGAAGAGCCTGAGCGACGACGCCTCCCTGCAAGAACTGATCGACAACGACCTCGAGTTCCACCACAGGATCGCAGCCGGTTCTGGCAACACCGTCCTGTGCTCGCTCGTCGACGGCCTGTCCGGCCCGACCGCCCGGGCGAGGATCTGGCGCGGGCTGACCGAGGAAGGCGCGGTCGACCGGACCCGCCAGCAGCACCGCGCCATCCTCGACGCCATTGCCCACCGCCGCCCCGACCTCGCGCACGCCTGGGCCACGATCCACGTAGCCGGGGTCGAACAGTGGCTGCGGGCCACCCTCGGCGCAGCCGGATCCTCGCTCGGCTGACCCGGGGCGGGTGCTTCAAGGGGCGAGACCTCCGCATAGGCGGAGGCTGTGGACGAAGCCGCGGGATTGGTCCGCCGCCCGGCGAGGTGACGCCGGCAGGCCGCTCGCTGGGTGAACAACATGCCGGGACGGGCTTTACGGTCGAGTGGCCTCGCCGAGGAGCGCCAGTACGCGGTGGACCGCGCGATCCGCGCCAGGCCGGTGGATCGCCGCGATCGAGGAGATCATCTGCGACGACGGTGTGCGTAGTGGTACGTAGGTGATCCCCGGTAGCGAGAAGTGCCGCACGCCTTCGGGGACGAGGGTGACGCACAGGCCGGTGGCGACGAAACCGAGCGCGCTGGTCACGTCGTCGCAGCTGCCGCCCACCCGTGGTTCGAAGCCGGCCTCCCGGCAGGCGGCTGCCGCACGTGCCGTCAGGCCCGGCATGGACAGCGGCTCGGGCAGAACGAAGGACTCGTTCCGCAGTTCGGCCAGGTTCAGCTCGTGGGCCCCGCCCAGTGGGTGTGCCGTGGGCAGGGCGGCGACGACGCGCTCGGTGAAGAATCCCGGCACGATGACGAGTCCGTCGCTCTCCTGCCGCTCCGGTCCGGGTCGGGTGCGGGCGGTCGGTACCGGTTCTCGGACGAAGCCGAGGTCGTATCGTCCGTCCCGGACGAGTTCGGCGATGTGGGTGTCGGTGCCCTGGTGCAGGTCGATCCGCAGGCCAGGCAGCCCGGCAGCGGTGACGCGCAGCACTTCGGCGGGGAAGGAGTAGGCGAGCGCGCCCGCGCAGCCGACCGGCTCGGCGCGGGCTTGTCCGAGGTCGGCGTGGCCGAGGGCGAGCCGGCCGGAGGCGGAGTGGCCACGTCCGTGGAGCCGACCGGGGCCGGCGCCGACGTGGTGACCTTCCGGCCCGAGGCACCCGGAACGGTCGGGGAGGCCGAGGCGCTGGCCGAGGGCTTGCCCGAAATGGGCGGAGTGCTGGTGGCGGGGTGGGTCGGGGCGGGCGGGGTGGCAGCATGGGTCGGGGCGGGCGGGGTGGGCGACTGGCAGGTCGTGCCGCCGTTCCATGCGGTGATCAGGTGATCAGGTGATCAGGTGATCAGGTGATCAGGTGGTCGGGGAGAACGATGTCCGGGTAGTGCGGCAGCGGGTTGCTGTGCCCGTCGAACTTCTGGTCACCGGGGTACAGGTCGATCTGGCCGAAACACTTCGGCAGGTAGGCGCTGATGTCCAGAGTCGCCTGAGGGTTCTCGCGGTTGAGCGTCACGGTGGCCGAGCCGAGGAAGGTCTGCGTGCCGGAGGCCGCAAAGGTCGGACCTTCGGTGCTGTAGGAGGCAAGCGAAACCTTGTAGTCGCAGCCGGTCAAAGGCTCGCCGGAGGCGGACCTGGATGGTGCCGTGCGGGGCGGGCATCCGGTCGTCGCTGACCCAGTGCGCACCGCCGTCGACCGAGTACTGAACGGCGGCGGTGCCGCAGTCGCGACCGACGGAGTGTGCGGTGCCGGCGGCGAGAAGCGAGCCGCCCACGGCTATGCCGAGGGCGGCCAGGGCCGGAAGGGCTCGGTGCAGGGGTGGTTCACTGGATAGCTCCCTGAAAGAGGTGCCCGGACCGTGAGTTCATCGGGGATTGCCCGATGCGAGGGTATGTCCGGGACGGTTTGCGAGAGTGTAGTTGATCTTGTTATGCGTGCTGCTTCGTCGGGGTGGGGCTTATCCGGCCGGTTCCCTTCGGCATGAAGTCCGACCGTCGGGGCCAGGCGCCACGCGACTTCCAACGCGGGAGATGTCGCAACCCTGGCGGGCACGCGGTCGGCAGATGTGCGGCCCCGGATCCTCGTCGGCGCCGGCGCCCGGCGAGGGCGGTGGCGTACCCCTGTGGATGCGACCACTCGCCGATCCCACCAGCCGACCTCCTGCAGCCGACGGAACGGGGCGGGCCGCGCCCGCCGTCGTGGAGGAGCTGACGCTCACCGCCCGGGATCGCCCCGGGATCGGCGAGATCAGCCGTTGCCGAACTCGTGCACGCCCCACCAGCCACTCGAGTCGTGGTACATGCCGACTCCTATCTCGGTGTACTGACGGTTGATCTGGGCCTGGTAGTGCGGGGGATGGTTGCGCCACATCTCCTGGAACTGCACCGCTGCCTGCTCGGCGGTCATCGACGCGTCGCTCCACATCACGATGCACTCCCCGGTGAGTGTGCGACTGGACGTGCGACTGGGCCCGGCGCCGGAGGCGTTGGCCGAGTGCGCGAAGCCGGTCTCGCGCATGTGCTGCGCCCATTGGGTCGCGAAGGCGGCCAGGTCCGCCGCTGGTTTCAGCGCCGGCGCGCCGACCATGGCCCGCTCCTTGTTGATCAGTTGCAGGGAGATCGCTTCGGCGTCGGCGACGGACTGCGAGGCCGGCCAGTTGCCGGTCACCGTCGGAGCGTTCGCCGGCGGAGCGCTGGACGCGCTCAAGGGATGATTCCCCGAACTCCCATTACCGGCGGGCCCGTTGCCAGCGTTGGCGCCGGGAGTGGGAGTATGCATGGCCGGGGAGGGAACCGCCGGAGCGTGTACGGCCGGAGAGGGAGCGCCTGGAGAAGGGGCGGCCGGGGAGGGGGCGGCCGGAGAAGGGGCGGCCGGGTTGGACGCGGCCGGGGAGGGAACGGTCGGCGCACTGGAGAAAGACGAGGCCGAGGGTGACGCGATCGGGGACGACGCCCCGGGCACGGCGGACAGGGACGCCTCCTCCGGCGGGAGGGCCGCAGCGGCCGGAGACTGCGAAGCGTTGCCCGCCGAGGATGTCACGGCGCCGAATGCTCCCCCGGTGACGGCGACGAGCGCGACTGTCCAGGCGATGACCGCCCTGCGTCGGCGCCTGGCGGAGCGGTCGCGGCCGTGTCGTACCGCGCGCCCGCCCACAGCGGCCCGGTGGGCCGCACCGACCGCCTTGCGCCTGCGCCCTTCCGTCGAGATCGCCCCGTCGAATTCCATCGTCTCGAACTCGCTGCTCATGGATCCACCTTCTGTACGGGTTGGTGCGGCAGTCCGCTCCAACACCTGGGGAGACCCTGCGGGCGGATCCCGATAACGGATAACGGACTGCGCATTTGCCGACGAGTCCTCGGGGCTTCCGGTCGGCGGCGATGTGGGCGGGGTGAACGTGCCGCCTGCAACCTCTGCGCGGTGCGGCCGGGCGGGCGGAAAACGGGGTTCCACGGGTCGTCGCCGGGCCGCACCGCGGGTTGGCCGACGGTCCGGACGGCCTGCCGGGAGCGGGCGGCACGTTCTGCCGCTGATGCCGCATCAAGCCCCTGCGGGCCGCCGGAGAAGTCGCGAATGTCCTGGTGTCGGGCGGCCAGGCATGTTGACGAACTGTCAGCATGGTCGCGTGTCGAAGCCCGGGTGTGCGTGGGCGGGTGGTGCCCCCTTGACGGGTGGGGGCCGGTACGGCCACTATCCATCCTCGGCGGGTGGCAGTTCGACGCGATATCACTGCAGGTCAGCCGGGCATCGAAGCGCCGGGTGCGGCCAAGCCCCGCGCGGCCCGGTAGTGGGGGCCGCGAGCCCTCAGCCTTCCCGCCACGGCGCCGCGGTGTTCTCACCTGAGCTCCGTCGGCCGCGTGACCCACAAAGTGCACGGAGGACAGCAAGTGCCAGACCCAGCCACCACCACGCCCACGGATGCCGAACTCGCGGGGCGCATCCGTGGCGGACCGCGGCAGGGCGGGCAGGCGGCCGAGGAGATCGCCGGCCGCCACCGGGCGGCGGTGCTGGCCTACGCGGCCCTTTGCTGCCGGGACGGCCGGGCCACGGAGGAACTCGCGGACGAGGCCCTCACCGTGACACTGGACGCGGTCCGCGCGGGCGCCGGCCCGACGGACGCTTGGCGCCCGTACCTGCTGGCCGCGGTGCGGCGCACCGCGGCCGGGTGGGCGGGCACCGGGCGGCAGTCGTCCCTCTGCGCCGGCTTCGCCTCCTGGCTGGAGAACCTGCCCCGGGCCGACCCGGCGCAGCCCTCGGCCGAGGCGGCGGCCGTTGCCGCAGAGGAGGCCTCGCTCCTCCTGCGGGCCTTCCGGAGCCTGCCGCAATCCTCACAAGCAGACCTGTGGCAATACCTCGGGGCATTCACCGGAACGCAGGCCCCGGCCACGCCGGCTTCGGCGCCGCACCCGCGTCCGGACCCGGCGGCCCGTCAGGGCCTCTACGAGGCCTACCTGCAGGCATACGTCTCGCAGACCCCCAATCGTTCCTGCCGCCACCTGGTGGCCGGGCTGGGCGACAGCGTCCGAAGCGCCTCCTCCGGCCGGACGGGCGACCTCGACCTCCACCTGTCCATATGCGGCAGCTGCGCCCGCGCGCGCGCCGAACTCGTCGCCATCCACACCTGGCAGCGCGCCGCCCTGACCTCGGCGCTGCTGCTGTGGCCGACACAGCCGTCGGCAGATCCGTCGGCGGGCGCGTCAAGCGCGTCGGCACAGCGCCCGGCGGTACCCGCCGCCCCCGAGGGCCCTGCCGCGAACGCGTCCATGCACCGGCCCACCACCGGCTGGCACCGCCTCCCGGGGGCATCCCCGAGAGGGGCAAGGATGATCCTGACAGCGGGCGCGGCCACCGCGGTCCTGGCGATCGCGGCCGTCGTCGGAATGCCGCGACCGCCATCGCCCGCGGCTCCCGCTCCGCAGGCCCCGCTCTCAACTGCGACCCCCACCACGTCGGCCCCGGCCGACCCGCCGCTCACGGCCACCCCGTCGACATCGCCCACCCCGACGGTCGCACCGACGATGTCCGCGACCCCAACCGCCCAGACCGCCCCGGCACCAGCCACACCGTCCCCCACCGCGACGGCGCCGGCCACCCCACCCGCCAGCCCATCGCCGTCGACCGCGAACCCCATCCCTGTCACGCCGACGCCGGTCACCCGCCCGGCCCCACCGCTGCCCGGCAGCGTCCCTGCCGCGATCGTCGGTGACGGCCGCTACCACAGCCTCAGCGCCGGTGGCAGCGGCGGCCAGGCTCTGGAGGTCAACGGCACCTGCAGCTCCCAGCTGGGCTCCTCGGCCGACATCAACACCTGGTGGACCGACCACACCTCCGAGCAGTGGACCTTCACCACCAACCCCGACGGGACCGTCCGCATCAGCGACAACTGCGACACGCCCACCCACCAGCACACCGTGCTCGCCGCCGGCACCCAGCCCGGCAACAGCGCCTACCTGCTCAACTACGGGGCGGGCAACCCCTGGCAGGAATGGCGCGTCATGCAGAACACCACCACCGGCGCACTGACCATCACCAACGTCGCCACCGGCCTCACCCTGGACACCTTCGGCACCACCTCCGGCTCCACCGTGGTCACCAACACTGCCAACGGCGCCGCCCCCGGCCAGTCCTGGACCCTGCTCTCCTGAGCGGCGACCGGCCGACCCGCCCCTGAGTGATCCGAACCTCGGCCACGGCCCCACAACGGGCCGTGGCCGTCGAGGTCGAGGCGGAACACCTCGAGGCCACGTCGAGGCCCTCGCGCGGAACCCGGGCATCGCCTGCGCATGCCGATGGCCGAGCGCTGCCTGATCTCCAGGGCGGAGCGGCCCGGCGTTGCCCCGCCACCGTGTGGACTTTTCTGTAACTCCGCCCCCTCGCCACCGTGCTGGTCCACGGCCGCAACCCGCACAGAGCCGCCGCCCTGAGTGACGACCTCAACGCACGCGGCCTGACCGCCCGGCCCGCACGGGCACAGGAGGCGACCGCCGCCGACATGATCATCACCACCACCCCGGCGACCACCCCCGTCCTGGGCGCCGCCCACGTGCACGAAGGCGCGCACGTGACCGGCATCGGCACCGACATGCCCCACAAGAACGAACTGCCCGCGGCCCTCTTCCACCGCGCCCACCTCATCGCCACCGACGACCACGCCCAATGCCTCGACCACGGCGACTTCGGCCACGCCGGCCACGCCGGCACCACCACCCAGGACGGCGACATCGAGGCCGGCCTGCTCCTCAAAACACCCGTCGACCGACCGGACACGGCCATCACGGTCGCCGACCTCACCGGCGTCGGAGCACTCGACGCGGCACTCGCCTCGGCCGTCCTTGAGCGGCTCCTGCCGTGAACGACCACCGCCGGGCAGGCCGGGGCGCGCCCTGTGGACCTGTCCGGAAGTCACATCGCCGAGGGACGCCAGGGAGGCCGCCGCCGAGCACATCGGCACCCTGCACACCACCGTCCTGGTGCCCGACGACCGGGCGGCGGTCTCGCCGGTCAGCGCCCGCATGATCTCCACCAACTGGCGCTGTGCCGGGGTGAGTCGGGAGCCGGGCAGGTCCGGGTCGAGGACGTCGGCGAAGCCGAAGCGGTCCAGGTCGGCGGTGACGCGGCGGCGCAGTTCGGCGCGGGCCACGCAGCGGCCGGCCTTCCGGGGGAGGGCGCCGGCGTAGACGTTCGCGGCGACCGAGACGTGCGGGATGATCTCGGGTTCCTGCGGGATGATCCGGATGCCGGTGGCCCTGGCGTCGGCGGGGGAGCGGAGATCGATCCGGCGGCCGTTGAGGTCGACGTGGCCCTCGGTGGGTTGGTGGTCACCGGTGAGGATCTTCAGCAGGGTGGACTTGCCGCGCCGTTCTCGCCCATCAGCGCGGTGACCTGGCCGTCGGGGAAGTCGAGGGTTACGTCACTCAGGGCCTGGACTGCCCCGAATCGCTTGGTGATGCCCTCGACGCGCGCCTTGGTGCCGGAAGGCCGGGGGCGGGGGGCGGGTGGGCGGGGGTTCGGGGCTGGGCGGCGTGCTCTGCTCACCGCTGGGTCACCTCGGGCTTGGTGCGAAGGAGTGGGCGGCCGCCCGGGAGAAGGGTCAGTTGCAGGTGACGCCAGCGCTCTTCCAGGTGACGGCGTCGACCATGGTGGTGGGGGCGAAGGCCTCGGCGGGCATGTCCTTGGCGTTCTTGAGGCGGTCGTAGACGGTCTGGACGGCGAGCGCGCCGACGTCCTTGCCGTTGATGAACAGTGCGGCCTTCATTCCGGACGGCTGGCCGCCGCTCCAGTCCTTGCAGGCCAGGTAGGCGCCGAGGCCGACGCCGGCTATGTCCTGCGGGCTGACGCCGGCGTTCTGTAGGGCGGTGACGCCGCCTTGGACGTTCTCGTCGTTGCAGCCCCAGACCACCCAGTGCTTGACGCCCGCGTTGGCGGTGACGGTGGCCGCGACCTTGTCCTGTGCGCCGGTGGGGGTGTTGTCGGTGGCGACGTCGATGTTCTGCACGCCCGGGACCGCCGCGTCGAAGGCCGTCTTCGCCGCCTTGACCCGGTCGCCGCAGACGGTGACGTCCTGCTTCCAGGCGGAGATGGTCCGGGTGTCGGCGGGGTTCCAACCGGCCTTCTTGAACTCCTCGGCAGCGCGCTTGCCGACCTCGCCGCCCATCTGGGCGCCGCTGAAGCCGATCCGCGGGACGAGGTCGGTCTTGGCGCACTTGGCCGGGTCCGGGCCGGTGGCGCAGACCTGGTCGTCGGAGGTGAGCAGGGCGACCTTGCCGTCCTTGGCGGTCTGCACGACCTGCGGGCCGACGGCCGGGTCCGGGACGACGATGATCACGCCGTTGGTCTTCTGCGCGATGGCGGCCTGTACCTCGCCGACTGTCTTGTTGGCGTCGTTGCCGAGGTTCACCACCTTGAGGTCGACGCCGAGCTCGTCCGCCTTGGCCTTGGCGCCTGTCGCCTCGCCGACGAAGTACTCCTGGTCGCCCTGCTTCTGCAGGTAGGTGATCGAGATCTTCCCGCTCACCGGGGCGACCGAGGGAGCGCCGGAGGTGGTCTCCTGGCCAGTGGAACAGGCCGTGGTGGTCAGACCCAGGATGATCAGCAGACCTGCGGTGGCAGGGCGGTTGATGGCACGGAACATGAGGGGGACGCTCCTTTGCGCCGAGGCCGCAACACGACCCGACGCGGGTGGGGATTCGAGGTGAGGGATGAAATCGGTCCGGCGACCGCCGGACTGTCGGACCTGGCGGGGGCTCCTTGCTATCTCGATGGCGAGGCTGGGAAGGGGCACCTGACTCCGTCGTGCAGACCCCAAGGGCCCGTCAAGCCCTCAGAAACCAACACACTCAAACGCGATGTGACATATCACAGTGCCATTGCATCGCTAAGTCAAGGGGTCTGCACGTCGACACCCCCTTGCGATGTTCACTCCGAGGGCGGACGGCTCGCACACGCCACCGGCGAGTCGGCGGCTTCCATTCCCACGACCAGCTGCGTACGCCGGCAGCCCGTCAGGCAATCAAGCGCACTGGCGCCGGGCGCCCCGGGCAGCGGCGGGGGATGCCGAATCCCGCAGGGGTGTCGCACGTCCCGCCGCCATCCATGACGGCCCGTCAAGGCATGGGCATCGCTGGGCGGCCTCGCGAAGACGGCGCGTGCGCGGTCTTGAGTAGCTCCTCCTCGTCTGGCTACCATGCGTTGGTTTCTGTTTGAAGGTTCCTCCAGCCGTCGACTCCTGGAGATGAATTCAACAGAATCAAACGTGATGCCCACGCCCCCACCCACGCACCTGGAGCATCCCCGTGCGTCCACTCTTCCCCGTGCCGTGCTGCACGCCTTTGCGGCGTTGTCGCTCGCGGTATCCGGCCTCACCGTCGTCGCCACGTCCACTCCGGCGGTTGCCCTCGACAGCGGGCTCGCCCTGCAACAACAGCAGCCAGGTGCGCACCGCGCTCGCCTCGGGAGTGCCGGGCGGCGACAGCGCCTACCTGCTCGACTACTCGCCCGGCAGCTTCTGGCAGGAGCGGCGGGTGGCGAAGAACACCACGACCGGCGCGCTGGCCATCACCAACGTCGCCACCGGCCCCGCCCTGGACGCCCCGCAGACCACCACGGGCTCGACCGTCCTCACCAACCACACCAACGCGGAAGCCACCGAGCAGAGTTGGACGCCGCCGTCCTGACGCGGCACACCCCATGAGCCGGGCTGCGCCGGCCTGGGCCACTTGCCACGGCCGGCACAGCCCGTACCCGCACCACCCGTCCCGCTCCACTTCCCTGGACCACAGGAGGAAGAGCCTTGCGCTCAGCACGCAGCAAGCCGCGCCGCCGGTTCGCCTCGGCGATAGCGGCGCTCAGCCTGTTCATCGGCGGCGGTGCCCTCGCCGTCGGATTCGAACTCGCCGCCGCGCCACCCGCATCGGCGCTCGACAACGGCATCAACCTGACCCCCCAGATGGGCTTCAACAACTGGAACACCACCTGGTGCGGCTCCCAGTTCAACGAGACCCTGGTCAAGGGCATGGCCGACCTGTTCGTCAGCAAGGGCCTCAAGGCGGCCGGCTACCAGTACGTCAACCTCGACGACTGCTGGGCGCTGCCCGACCGCGACGCCTCCGGCAACCTGGTCCCCGACCCGGTGCGCTTCCCGCACGGCATCAAGGCGCTCGCCGACTACGTCCACTCCAAGGGCCTGAAGTTCGGCATCTACTCCAGTGCCGGCACCAGGACCTGCGACGTCCAGGGCTTCCCCGGAGGTCTCGGCCACGAGCAGCAGGACGCCAACCTGTGGGCCTCCTGGGGCGTCGACTACCTCAAGTACGACAACTGCAACAACCAGGGCGTGGACGCCCAGCAGCGCTACAAAGCGATGGGCGACGCGCTGAAGAAGACCGGCCGCCCGATCCTCTACAGCATCTGCGAGTGGGGCACCACCGGCCCCTGGAACTGGGCGCCGCGGGTCGGCAACTCCTGGCGCACCACCGGCGACATCAGTGACACCTGGCAGAGCATGATCTCCATCGCGCACGCCAACCAGGGCCTGTCCGCCTACGCCAAGGCCGGCGCCTACAACGATCCGGACATGCTGGAGGTCGGCAACGGCGGCATGACCGGCACCGAGTACCGCACCCACTTCAGCCTGTGGGCGGAGATGGCCGCGCCGCTGCTGATCGGCGCCGACCTGCGCACCGCCCAGCAGGAGACCTTCGACATCCTCACCAACTCCGACGTCATCGCGGTCGACCAGGACCCGCTGGGAAAGCAGGGCTCGGTCGTCTCCAGTGGCAACAGTCTGGTCGTGATGAGCAAGCCGCTCGCCGACGGCAGCCGCGCGGTCACCCTCACCAACGAGGGCTCGTACGACGCCACCGTCACCACCGACGTCCGGACCGTCGGCATCGCCGGCGCGCCCTCGTACACGGTCAAGGACCTCTGGTCCAAGAAGACCACCACCAGCACCGGCGCGATCAGCGCCACCGTCCCCGGGCACGGCACCGCGATGTTCCGGATCACCCCGAGCGCGCCCGTACCGCCGCCCACCGGTATGAGCTACCTCAGCGACCTGCCGTTCCTCACACAGTCCAACGGCTGGGGACCGGTCGAGCGCGACCACAGCAACGGCGACTGGGCGGCCGGTGACGGCCGCACCCTCGCCATCCGCGGGACCACCTACGCCAAGGGCATCGGTGCGAACGCCTCCAGCGACATCGGCTTCAACCTCGGCGGCACCTGCAAGAACCTGGTGACCACCGTCGGCATCGACGACGAGGCGTACGGCAACGGCTCCGCCGTCTTCCAGATCTTCAAGGACGGCACCAAGATCGCCGACAGCGGAAAGCTCACCGGTGCCGATCAGCCCAAGCAGCTGACCGCCGACCTCACCGGCGCCACCACCCTGCGCCTGGTGGTCACCGACGCCGGCGACGGCATCAGCTGGGACCATGCCGACTGGGCCGACGCCAAGATCGCCTGCGGCAACGGACCCGCCGCTGGAGCCCACCAGCTCTCCGACCTCACCTGGTCCTCCGCCAGCAACGGCTGGGGCCCGGTCGAGAAGGACATGAGCAACGGCGACAACCAGGCCGGCGACGGCCGGACGATCACCATCAAGGGCGCCACCTACGCCAAGGGCCTCGGCGTCAACGCGTTCAGCGAGATCGTCTACTACCTCGGCGGCACCTGCACCTCCCTCACCACCGACGTCGGCGTCGACGCCGAGGCCGACGGCCGCGGCACCGTCGCCTTCCAGATCTACAAGGACGGCACCAAGGTCACCGACAGCGGCGTGCTCAACGCCACCGCCGGCGCCAAGCACCTCACCGCCGACCTCACCGGAGCCAACGAGCTCCACCTCGTCGTCACCGACGGCGGCGACGGCAGCAACAGCGACCACGCCGACTGGGCCGGACCTGTCCTGACCTGCTGACACCCGCTCACTCACCAGCACAGTGCGACGCGGTGCCGGACCACCCGTCCGGCACCGCAGGCAGACGATGCCCGCGCGCGGTTCCGGACCGGATCGGCGCCGTTCCCCATCGATGACCACGCATACTCGGCAACCACGTCTCCGCCACCGCACTCAGACTCATCGTGAACGTTTCCCCCTTGCCGTCCAGGTCACCACGACGGCCGAACCACTCGGCCTCGCCTGCCACGGGCTTCGACCTGACGGAGTCGGTCCAGTTCCTCACCGGTCTGCCGGCGACCAGCCCGGCCGCAGCACGTGCAATTGGCGCCATGACCGCCGGCGACTTCGCCCCCCGACTTCCCGGCCCGGCTGATGACCGAGAACCTCGGCCATCCGACCGCGCCGGCCGACGAACTCGCCGGCGAGGCCCGGATGACCCGTGCCTCATTGCCCGGCTTCGCACGGGCCGACGCCACCGGACGCGCGGACGACGACCTCACCGCCACCCGCGTCGTCGTCACTGGCGAGGCGCACCCAGCCGCCGGCCGGTTGGCTGCGGGCGAGCCCGGTCGGCCTGGAGTGCGTAGCACTGACCGCCCCGCAGGGTTTGCGCCCAGATCGCGGAGGCCACTCCGCCCTCCAGCACTCCCACCCGAAGCCACGCCCGGGTCGACCTCAACACCCGTACGGCAGCTCGACAGTGAAACACGATCAGTGAGCCTTCGCCATCTTCGAACGTGCTGGTCAAAGGGGCTGGCGTGGCGCTCCGCCGTGGTGCTCGTGCTGGTGGTGGGCGGGAGTCTGCCGCCTTGATCGTCTGACGGGGCGGTTTTGCTGGTTCCTGCGCGTCACGGGTGCGGTGCCGCCTACGATCCGGCTCATGGTGGAGTCCGAGATCGCGGAACGGATCGCGGCGCGACGCGCGGCGCTGGACGAGCTGGAAGATCAGCTGGTCAAGCAGCTTGGTCAGGTGCGGGTCGAGCGGGACGAACTCGCCGTCGCCGAGCGGGTCTGGCAGCGGATGGCCGAGCAGCTCGCTGCGGAGACGGCGGTCGAGCCGGCGGCAGTGCAGGTCGCGGGCCGGGCGGTGCTGCTTGTCCCGCACCGCGGGCCCGGAGTGGACCTGGACGCGCTGCCGCCGGACTACCAGCGCCTCCTCGCCATCGTGCGCGACGCGGGCGGGCCGGTCGCGACCAAGCACGTCGGCGAGGTGCTGGGGCTGGAGGTGGCGGTGCGGGGCAAGCTGGAGCCGCTGCGCGGGAAGCTGTCCAAGCTCGCCGGGCGGGGTTGGCTGCGCAAGCTGCCCGACGGCCGCTTCACCGCACGCCCGTGACCAGCCGCGCCGTACACTGCTGAGCGTAACTTGGCTGCCCCCGACGGTCGTTGAGATTGTGTGACGAATAACAACGCGCCCGCCGAGGGCGTCTCCCTTGTCTACCAGTGCAAGTTGAACCTGTCCACGAGAACCCTGGACTACCTCGCCGGCCTGCTGCGCTCGCGCCTGAAGGCGATCCGCTCTCCATGGCGGTCACTGCCGTCCGGGAAGATCGCGGTGCTCGTGCTGGCGATGCTGCGGCACGACCAGCGCCCGGTTGGTCCGGTCTGGGATGGGCCCAAGTGGCCCGAAAAGGCCGGGGGTTGGCGCGGCCGTACCGCAGAGTAGCCATGTCCCCACCGGCGCCGCCAGGCATCTTCGGCCCCACTGCGAACCCGCGTCACAGGTGCCGGAACGCCACCACCGGCAACGCGCGTTGCCGGTCTTGCCGATCCCGGGCCCGGGGGCCTTCCGTGCGCTGTGGCACGATGCCCGCGTGCCGGCCGTCACGGGCGGCACCCAGCACGGAGGAGAGGACCAGCCATGACCGAGACCGCCCACGACACCGACCGGCCCGTCGGGGAGCCCGTCTTCCGGCCCGCCACGCCCGCCGACGTCCCGGCCCTGGTCGAGCTGGTCGAGTCCGCCTACCGGGGTGACTCCAGCCGCGCCGGGTGGACCACCGAGGCCGACCTGCTGGCCGGGCGGCGGACCAACCCCGAGGCCGTCGCGGGGGCCGTCGGTCACGCCGAGGGGCTGGTGCTGCTGGCCGAGCAAGGCGGCGCGCTGGTCGCCTGCTGCCAGTTGGAGCGGCGCGGCGACCGGGCCTATTTCGGGATGTTCTCGGTGCGCCCCGGCCTGCAGGGCGCCGGGGTCGGCCGGGCCGTCCTCGCCGAGGCCGAGCGGCTGGCCGGTGAGGAGTGGGGCGTCGGCGCGATGGAGATGACGGTGATCGAGCAGCGCGACGAGCTGATCGCCTGGTACGAGCGCCGCGGGTTCCGGCGGACCGGGGAGTTCAGCCCGTTTCCGTACGGCGACGAGCGGTTCGGCATCCCGCTGCGGCCGGACCTGCGGTTCGAGCACCTGGTCAAGGAGCTGAAGGCCTCCTGAGGGGTTCGGCAAAGCGTCCCGGGGCGAGCCCCGAGTCCGGTCCGGTCAACGGTCCGCACTCGGGGCTCGGTTCGGTTTCGCTGGAGTTGAAGCGGCAGGTGATTCGGCGTCAAGTCGCTGAACTGGGGCGATGCGGAGATGTCATACCTCGTTCATGATTGGTCTAGGCCAATGTGAGAGGCTGAGGACGAACGGCCACGTTCCGTCCGATGCCCAGGGGGGCCACTTCCGCATGCCCGTACTCCATGGCACCGCCATGCCCGCACCCGACGCCGGTCCGCGCCGGACACCCGCGGACCCCGACCTGCGCCTGCCCGCCCCGCCCGACGACGAGGAGCTCTACTGGTACTTCGGCCCGCAGCGCCGCTGGGTCCTGCTCTGCGCCACCCTCTCCTACGCGGGAGCCACCGCCACGCTCGGCCTGTTCGCCCTCAGCAAGCCGCTGCTCTGGCCGTTCCTGGTGCTCACCGTGCTCAACGCGGCCACCTGGCTGCTCTCGCTCACCGACGGTCAGCGCGCCCGCCGCTTCACCCGCGACTCGCACGACCTGCTGCTGCGCGCCTGGCAGCCCGCCCGCCACCCCGGCGTCGACCTGCTGCTGCCCACCGCCGGCGAACCGCTGGCCGTCCTCGACAACGCCTACCGCCACACCGCCGCCGTCCGGTGGCCCGGCGAGCTCACCGTACTGGTCCTCGACGACGCCGACCGCCCCGAGGTGCGCGAACTCGCCGAGTCCTACGGCTTCGAGTACCGCGCCCGCCCCGACCGGGGCCGCTTCAAGAAGGCCGGCAACCTCAACCACGGCCTGGCCGAGGGCACCGGCGAGATCGTCGCCGTCCTGGACGCCGACTTCTGCCCCCGCCCCGACTTCCTGCACCACCTGGTGCCCTACCTCGACAACCCCGAGGTCGGCATCGTGCAGAGCCCGCAGTGCTTCGACACGGACGCGAACATGTCCTGGCTCGAACGCGCCGCGGGAGCCACCCAGGAGATCTTCTACCGCTGGATCCAGCCCTCCCGGGACGCACAGGACGGCACCGTCTGCTGCGGCACCAACGCCCTCTACCGCCGCGCCGCACTCCAGCGGATCGGCGGCTTCGCCGAGATCGACCACAGCGAGGACCTCTACACCGGCCTCGCCCTCGCCCGCGCCGGCTGGGCCACCCGCTACGTGCCCGCACTGGTCGCCAAGGGCATGTCGCCCACCGGCCTGCCCGCCTTCATCAGCCAGCAGTACCGCTGGTGCCTCGGCTCCCTGGCCCTCGTCCGCGACCCGGACTTCCGCAAGGGACCGCTGCCGCGCTCCGCCCGGCTCTGCTTCTGGAACGGCATCCTCGGCTACCTCACCAGCGCGGTGAACGTCTTCGCCGTGCCGCTGCCCGCCCTGATCATGCTGTACTTCCGGCCCGAGGAGATCGAACCCTGGCAGGTGCTCCCCTTCCTCCCGCCGATCTGGGTCGCCCTCGTCCTGCTGCCCGCGATGTCCCGCACCCGCTGGCGCTTCGAGGTCACCCGCGTCCAACTCCTCGGCGGGCTCTGCCACGTGGTCGCCATCGCGCACGCGCTGCGCCGCCGCTCCGCCGACTGGGTGCCCACCGGCGCCGTGTCGGGCGGCAGTTCACTCGCCCGCGCGGTCGCCCGGATCGGGGTCGGCTGGCTGGGGATCGTCGTCCTGGCCGGCGCCGCCGGACTGGTCCGCGCCGCCCTGCTGCACGGCTGGCGGCCGTACTGGGCGCTCGCCCTGCTGCTCGGGCTCACCGCGTACACCGCGATCCCGCTGATCCGCTCCCTGTGGCCGCTCCTGAACGGCTCGAACGGTGGCAAGGGCGCCACCGTCGGCGAGGTCGCCGCACCCGCACGGAGCCGCTCCGACCTCGGGTTCGGCCACGCCGAGGCCGTCGCCGTCACCGCCGTGCTGCTGCTCTGCGGGCTGCTGGCGTCGGGCTGGGCCGATCCGATGTTCTTCTGACCCCTCTTCTCCGAGTCGCCGTCGACTCCGCCACACCGATGGATCACTGACTTTCCTTGCGCGTCGCCCCACCGGCGCGGACACCGCCCGGCCGCCCCATCGGCCCGGCGGGCCAGACCACCGCTGCCAGCCCTGCAAGGAGCGCCGCCGTGTCAACGGCCGTCCCGCCTTCGTCCATACCTTCCGCACCTTCCGCACCCGGATCCGCGCCGGCTCCCGGGGCCGCTCCCGGACCCGCACCCGCTCCCGGACCCGCACCCGCTCCCGGACCCGCACCCGCTCCCGGACCCGCACCCGTCGACCTGCTTCCCGAGGTCGTCCGGGTGGACCGGGAACTCGCCGCCCCCGCGGGCGCCACCGTCGCCGAGACCGGGCCACCCCGCCGGCGCGCCGCCTTCCGCCCCGACATCGAAGGGCTGCGCGGCATCGCCGTGCTGTCCGTCCTCGCCTTCCACTCCGCCGTACCCGGCCTGACCGGCGGCTACGTCGGCGTCGACGTCTTCTTCGTCATCTCCGGCTTCCTCATCACCGGCCTGCTGACCAATCGCCCGCTCGGCCTGTGGGACTTCGCCGCCCGCCGCGCCCGGCGCATCCTGCCCGCCGCCGCCACCGTCCTGGTCGCCACCGCCGTCGCCGGCGGCGCCCTGCTCGACCCGCTGCGCGGCACCGACCTCGCCCGCGACCTGATCGCCGCCGCCGGCCAGTTCGCCAACTGGCGCTTCGTCGGCCGGCAGACCGACTACCTGGCCGCTGAACAGGCCCCCAGCCCGCTGCAGCACTTCTGGTCACTCGGCGTGGAGAACCAGTTCTACCTGCTGTGGGGCGTCCTGCTGCTCGGCCTCGCCCGCTACCTGCACGGGCGCCGCCGCACCCTCGCGATCACCCTCACCACCCTGGGCATCGGCGGCGTCTCGCTGGTGCTGTGCCTGCGCTGGACGCAGACCTCCGCGCCGCTCGCCTACTTCTCCACCGGCAGCCGGCTCTGGGAGTTCGCCGCCGGCGCCTGCGCGGCCCTGCTCGGCGGCGCGCTCGCCACCCGCACCGGGCGGGCCCCCGTGCGGTGGTCGCTGCGGCTGACCGGCTGGCTCGGCCTGGCCGCCGTCGCGGCGCCGGTCCTGCTGTACGACCGCGACACGCCGTTCCCCGGCACCGCCGCGCTGCTGCCCGTCCTCGGCACCGCCGCCGTGCTGCTCGCCGGACACGACTGCCCGCTCCGCGCCCGCGACGCCGGACGGCTCCTCGCCACCCGCCCGCTGCGCGCCGCCGGACGCCTGTCGTACGCGTGGTACCTCTGGCACTGGCCGGTGCTGACCATCGCCCAGGCCCGGTACGGCGCGCTGCCCTGGACCACCCTGCTCGCACTCACCGCGGCCGCCGCGCTGCCCGCCTGGCTCACCCTGCGCCTGGTGGAACAGCCGCTGCGGTACGGCAGCAGCCCGGCGCCCCGGCGCGGGCTCGCGGTCGGCGCCAGCGCCCTGGTGATCCCGCTGATCGCCGCGCTCACCCTCGGCGGCGGCACCGTCCGCGCCCTCGGCGGGGCCGCCGACGCCCCCGTCGCGGCCCCTGCCGGAGCCGCCGACGGGCCCGGACTGCTCGCCCCCGGCACCCGGGTGCTCGCGCTGACCCCCTCGCTCGCCCGCGCCCGGCAGGACTTCCCGCCCGGGAAGGGCTGTGAGATCCCGCTCAACGCCGACAGCAGTCCGCGCTGCCTCTTCGGTGCCGAGGACAGCCCCGACCGGATCGTGCTGCTCGGTGACTCGCACGCCGGGCAGTGGATCTCCGCCGCACTCGCCCTGGCCGAGCAGCGGCACTGGGCCCTGGAGGTGCTGGTCAAGCCCGGCTGCCCGCTGGCCACGCTCACCGTGCGCAACAACGTCCTCGGCCGCACCTTCGACGAGTGCGACCGCTGGCGCGAGAACACCCTGACCCGGCTCACCTCCGGACCCACGCCGCGCCTCGTCCTGATGGCCGGCCTCAACCGCTACGGCAGCCAGGAGGAACGCACCGAGGGGTGGAGCCGCACCCTCGACCGCCTCACCGCGCTCGGCGCCCCGCTCGCCTACCTCGGCGACACCCCGATGCCGGGCAAGGACATCCCGACCTGCCTGGCCGCCTCCGACGGGCGCTCCGACGCCTGCTTCTTCCCGCGCGAGACCGCCTTCGAGCCCGACCCGCTGCTCGACGGTGGCCTCGCCGCCCGGTACGGCGTCCGGACCCTGGACCTCGGTCCGCTGCTCTGCCCCGGCGCCGGGCCCTCCTGCCCGGCGGTGCTGGAAGGCGTGGTGCTGTACCGGGACACCGGGCACATCACCGACACGCTGGCGCGGGTGCTGGCGCCCCGGCTGGACAAGGGGCTGCTGGGGGTGGCCGGGGAACCGGCGGTTACCGGCGGGTCGGCGGTTCCGGCCGCTCCAGGCGGGCCGGCTGCTCCGGGCGGGCCGGCGGTTCCCGGTGCGTCAGGGGGTGCGGGCGCTCCGGCGGCTCACCCGTAGACGCTGCGGCACAGGCGGGCCTGCTCCGAGCCGGCCGGCCAGCGGCCGATGCGTTCGGCCTGGTCACAGATGCTGCCCGGGCCGGCGCTCGGCAACGACCCACCCGAACCCGGCCCGGCCTGGACGGGCGCGCCCGACGTGCCGCGGGCCGGGCCGGTGGCGTGCGGGCTGTGGCCGGGTTTCGGACGCGGGCTCGCCGACGCGCGCCGGGCCTCGGCGCCCGCCGGGTCGGCCGACCCGGCGGCCGGCGGCGCCGACGCCGTGCCTGTCGCGCCCGCCGTGCCCGCCGTGCCTGTCGTGCCTGTCGTGCCCATCGTGCCGCCCGCCGGGACCGGGGCGGGCAGCGGCGAGGGCGCCGGCGTGGCCGGCAACGGGGGCACCGGCCGTAGGTGCGGGCCCGGGTCCGAAGCCGAGGGCGAGACCTCCGGCAACGACACCACCCGCACCTCGTCGTCCGACCCGGGCCCGCACATCACCAGCACCGAGGCCAGCACCGCACCCGTGCCGACCACCGCGGCCGCCCACACCCTGCGCGAGCGGCGTCTCGGCGCGGCCGGGACGGGCACCGGAGGCGGGGGAGTCGTCGGGACGGGAGGGGGCTGCCACGCGTTCTGCGGCCACTGCCACTGCCCTCCGGTGGGCTGCCCAGTCATCTGCTCGTCCTTCCAGCGGCCCCCCGAATCTGCCTTTCCGTGCTCAACGAGCGCGCCGACGCCGGGACATGACCCGGAAGAGGGGTCTGAACGGGCGTTGATTGCCACCGCGCCACATGCTTGGGGTCATGGAGACCAACAGCATGACCGCACCCCTGGTCGACGTGGCCGAGTTCCGGACGGACAGCCGCTACCGCCTCGTCCACTTCGAGGGCCACGGCTGGGAGCCGCTCGCGCCCGAGGAGTTCGAGCCGCGCATCCACCAGCTCTTCCCCGACCTCGACCCGCGTGACCCGCAGCGCGTCCACTGGGCCGACCGCCCCTGGGAATGGCCCGCCTGGCACCCCGGCGAGGCCTGAGCCCGTCCCCGCGCGATGGCGGTGCGCTCACCGCGGCCAGGACTTCGTTAGGCTGAGCGGGTGAGTGTGGATCACTTCTGGTGCCGCCTGCCCGGCCCGGTCGTGGACACCTGTTCGCCGGAGGAACTCGGCGAACTCGTGCCCCGGGACCGCGACGTCCGGTACGACCGGCTGGCCGCCGCCGGGCTCGCCCTCGGAGTCCGGCGCACCGCCGCGCTGATGGAACTCGCGCTCACCGAGAACGGCCTGCACCCCGACCCCGCCGCCCGGCTCCCCGTCTACGGCGGCGGGCGGCGCGAGCCCGGCACCGAGACGCTGGTGATGCGCCCCGACCAGGTCGCGGCCGCCTCCACTTTCCTGCGCGACTCGGCCCTCGGCGAACTCGTCCGCCAGCAGCACAGTGTCCTCGCCCGTACCGTCGCCCGCCTCGGCCACCCGACGCCGTGGTCCGAGTCCGTGGCCGCCCGGGTCGTCAACGACCTGCGCGACCTGCGGGACTTCTTCGCGGGCGCGGCCGCCGCCGGAGACGCGGTCGTCGTCCGGGGAAGCGACCCGAGCGCCAAGGAGACGGCGTGAACGACGCTAACGGTGTGGACGGCGCTAACGGCGTGGACGGCGCGATCGACGTGAACGCCGTGAACGATGCCCCGGCAGGCACGGAGGGATACGGCGAGGCCGCCGAACAACTCGCCGTCCAGTACGAGAGCGTGAGCTTCGCCGAGGTCCACCGCGAACTACGCCACCTCTACCCGACGCCACCCGCCGCCGTCCTCGACGTCGGCGCCGGCACCGGCCGCGACGCCGCCGCCCTCGCCGCCCTCGGCCACCGGGTCGTGGCCGCCGAGCCGACCCCCGAACTCCGTGCCATCGGCGAACGGTTGCACGCGGCGGCCGGCATCCGGTGGGTCGCCGACGCCCTGCCCGGGCTGCCCCGGCTCACCGCCGCTCGGGAACGCTACGACCTCGTGCTGCTCACCGCCGTCTGGATGCACCTCGCCCCCTCCGAGCGTCCACCCGCCATGGACGCCCTCGCCGCCCTCCTCGCCCCCGGCGGCCGCCTCGCCCTCACCCTGCGCCACGGCCCAGTCCCGCCCGGGCGCCGCATGTTCGACCTCCCGCCCGAGCACACCGTCGACCTCGCCGCCGCCCGCGGCCTGCAGCTCCTCCACCGCTCCACCCGCCCCGACCTGCACGGGCGCGACGGGGTGCACTGGACGTCGCTGGTTCTCGAACGTCCTCGCTGATCCCGCGGCCCCGCTGATCCGGTGGCCCGCGGCGCTTGCCGCCGCGGATCCGCCGGGTTCGGTGGCGCAGGTCAACACCTCGCATTCGCAGAGGAGTTCCTCGTGCCGGATTCGAACGGGGACGTCCGGAACTCGATGTCGGGCGTGACGGCCCGCATCGCCCTCCAGGCGCAGATCGCGAACGTCACGGTCACCATGCCCCCGGCCCCGGAGCAGCCCCCGGCCCCGGAGCAGGCCGAGGAGGTCCCGCAGGTCGCGCTGCCGGACCTGCGGCACTGCGTGGCCGCGCTCGGCGTCCCGCCCGAGCAGGCCGACACCGCGGTCGACTGGCTCCACCGGACGGCCACCGAGGACGGGCCGTTGCGGCCGAGTCCGGTCACTGCGCCGCCCGACCGGCTCGCCGAGCCGGAGGCGTTCGCCGTGCACCTCCGCTGCTTCGCGCGCCCGGAGCAGACCCTGCTCAGGCGGAAGCTCTATCTGAGCAGGGGCAAGCTCGACGAGATGTACGGACCGCTCGGTCACCGGCTGGGCGTCACCGATCACCCGGCCGAACGGTTCCGCCTTCTGCACCGGCACCTGGCCGCGCAGCGCCGCTTGGCATTCGGCCCGGCCCTCCTGCTGTCGGGCGAGGAGCTGCCCGGGGACGACACGTCCTGGCTCTACTTCCACGGCGTCGACGTCCCGGGTGGTGCTCAGGCAGCGCCGAAGCCCTCCTCGACGAGGCGGGTGGCCCACCTGGTCAGGGCGGGGGTGAGGGGCGGGTGGCCGATGCCCGCTGCGGCGGCCAGGCGGTCGGCGGAGGTGGTGTCGTACCGGTCCTCGGAGAGGAACGTGAGGGTCTCCGGGTCGGCGCCGGTCAGGGCGCGGGGGAGGCGGCGGACGAGGGGGACGGGGATCAGGCCGCGGGGCGGGCGGACGCCGAGGTGGGCGGCGAGGAGGGCGATCAGGTCGGGGAGGAGGGGGGTCGCGGGGTCGAGGACGGTGTGGGCCAGGACGGGGTCGTGGTCGTGGTCGGGCACGACGGCCAGGAAGCGGGCCAGGTGGTCGACGGTGACGACGGGCAGGAAGGTGCGCCGGGTGCCCGGCAGCAGGGGGAGCCGGCCGCGGTGGAGTTGGCGGACCAACTGGGCCGGGCCGAGGTACTGGCCGGCCTCGCCGGTGCGCGAGTGGCCGATGACGCTGCTCGGGTTGACGGTGGTGAGCGGCACACCGAGGCGGGGCGCGGTGACGCGGACGGCGGCGTCGCCAAGTTGCTTGGAGGCCTCGTACGCGCCGAGCCGGGCGTGGAGCGCGGCGGCGGCGCGCTCGTCGAGGGGGTACCGGGGGGCCGGGTCGCGGCCGACGCGGTAGCCGGAGAGGTGGACCAGACGTCGCAGCCGGGGCCGGGTCGCGGACCACCGCAGTGCGTGCAGTGCGCCGTGGACGTTGGGGGGTTCGGCCTGCGCGCGGGTGAGGCCGAAGGCGTAGCGGGCGGCGAGGTTGTGGACGTCGCGGACCTCGGTGAGCCGTGCGTCGTCCTCGGGGGTGAGGCCGAGGCCGGGGCGGGTGAGGTCGGCGGTGACGGTGGTCAGGGCGGTGGTGTCGGCGTCGTGCTCGCGGAGCCAGTGGCGGAGGGCGGCGGCGCCGCCGGTGTCGCGGACGCCGCCGGTGTCGCGGACGCCGGCGGCCACGGGCTCGCCGCGGGTGAGGAGTTCGAGGACGAGCCAGCGGCCGAGGAAGCCGGTGGCGCCGAGGACGAGCGTGCGGGGCGGCGGGACGGGTGTCATCGTGCGCTCCAGGTGTCGGTAATCAGTAGACCGGTCTGCATATTTTTTGGCCAGGGGAAGGTGTGCCACCGACCGGCAGCGGTGCACCGGTCGACGACGGAGCGCCGGTCGGCGGCGGCGTGCCGATCGAGAGCGGGGTACGGATCGAGGGCGGCGTGCCCGCCGAGGGCGGCGCCGCCTACGCGCGGCCGAGCAGGTGCCGGACGGCGTGCCGGGCGTGGTCCAGCGGTTCGCGGCTGCGCCGGACGGAGGCGAGCAGGACCGCGCCCTCCAGCAGGGCGAGGGCCTGGCCGGCGGCGGTCTCGGCCGCGTCCGGGCCGAAGCCGTCGGCCGTGAGCCGGCCGGCCAGCACCTGCTGCCAGCTCGCGTACACCTCGGCGCAGACGGTCCGCAGCGGCTCGTTGGTGCCCGCCGTCTCCAGGGCGACGGTCGCGATCGGGCAGCCGCTGGTGTAGTCGGACTGCGTCAGGCGCTCGGCGAAGGCCTCGACGAGCCGCTCGGCGAGGGTGGCGGTGTCCGCGCCCCCGGAGGCGAGTTCGGCGAGCAGCGCCTCGACCTCCTGGCCGGCCTCGGTGAGCGCGGCCGCCACCAACTGGTCCTTGCCGCCGGGGAAGTGGAAGTAGAGCGAGCCGCGCGGCGCGCCGGTGGCGGCCACGATCTGGTTGAGGCCGGTCCCGAAGTAGCCCTTGGCCTCGATCAGTTCCCTGGTGCCGGCGATCAGCCGGGCCCGGGTCTCCTCGCCCTTGACTCCCATAGGGCGATAGTAGACCGGTCTGCATATTTCTGTCGACGGTGGATCAGCAACCGGCCGGAGGGCCCGATCAGCAGCGGAACTCCGGTGGGAAGCCCGTCCAGCGCAGCTCCTCCGGAAGGTGGCCCTGGTCGTTCAGCAGCAGGACGGCCGGCGGTCGGCCGGGCGCGTACCGCAGAACGGTCAGGCCGGCATTGGCGACGTGGAGGCCGAGCCAGCGCCAGGCCGGGGCGTCCAGGGTGTGCCGGACCAGCCAGGCCACCAGGAAGGCGTGGGTGACCACCAGCTCGTGCCGCTCCTCGCGGCCCGCCACCGGGCCGGTGAACCGCTCGACCGCCCGCGGCGCCAGCACCGCACCGCTCTCGCACTCCTCCGGTGTGGCGTGCGAGAGGAACTTCAGCAGGAAGTCCGCGCTGTCCGAGGGGAGTTCGGACCGCTCGGGCAGGTACGGGACCCAGTCCCCGGCCTCGTCGCACACCGTCGGCTCCACACCGCGCAGTTGCTCCGCGGCCAGGTGCGCGGTCTGCGCGGCCCGGGGCAGCGGGCCGTGGTGCACCGCGGTGATCGGCCGGCCCGCCAGCCGCCGGCCGAGCAGGACGGCCTGCCGGCGTCCGGTGTCGCTGAGCCCGCTGCCGTCGGGCGCGGCCTCGCCGTGGCGGGCCAGGTAGAGGTAACGGGTGGCGAGTTCGGTCATGCTCCGGGTCTCCTCGATGATGATCGCTGTCAGGTCATCCCGGAGTGACGCGGGCCGGGCCCGCCCGGTTCCGGCCCGCCCGGTGCGGGGCGCCCGGTGAGGGACGCCTGGTGAGGGCCGGTGAGGGGCGACCGGGGCGGGCCGCGGCCGCCCGCGGCTCAGCTGGTCCGGGCCGCGGTCGTGTGGGCCTGGTCGAGCAGGGCCAGCTCCTCGGCCGACAGCCGCAGGGCGCCCGCGGCGATGTTGTCCTCCAGGTGTGCCACGTCGCCGGTGCCCGGGATGGCCAGGACGTGCGGGCCGCGGTGCAGCGTCCAGGCCAGCCGCACCTGCGCGGTGCTCACCCCGCGGGCCTCGGCGACCGCCCGCACCTGGTCGGGCTCGGCCAGGCCGGCGCCGTCCTCCCGCCCCGCGCCCGCGATCGCGTAGAAGGGGACGAAGGCGATGCCCAGCTCGCCGCAGAGGCGCAGCACCTCGTCCTGCGCGGCCGAGGCGCCGATGCCGTACGGGTTCTGGACGCAGACCACGGGCGCGATGGACCGCGCCTCGGCCAGCTGGTGCGGGTGGACGTTGGAGAGCCCGAGCCGGCGGATCAGCCCGGCCTGGCGCAACTCGGCCAGCGCGCCGAAGCGTTCGGCGACGGAGTCGGTGCCGAGGATCCGCAGGTTGACCAGGTCGAGGTGGTCGCGGCCGAGCTGGCGCAGGTTCTGCTCGACCTGGGCGCGCAACCGCTCGGGGGTGCGGGCGTGCTCCACCCAGTGGCCGTCGATGCCGCGGCCCGGGCCGACCTTGGTGGCGATCACCAGGTCGTCGGAGTAGGGCGCGAGCGCCCGGTTGACCAGCTCGTTGGCGGAGCGCAGCGGGGAGAAGTAGAAGGCGGCGGTGTCGATGTGGTTGACGCCGAGTTCGACCGCGCGGCGCAGCACCCGCAGGGCCTGCTCGCGGTCACGCGGCACGGCGTGCGGGACCAGCGCCGGGCCGGTCTGCGGCAGGCGCATCGTGCCGAAGCCGATGCGGTGGACGGCGCGGTCGCCGAGGGTCCAGGTACCGGAGGCGGCGGCGGTGACGGGCGTGGTGGGGGCGGTGGTCTCCGAAGTCATGCCGATCATGATCGTTGCTGCACTAGCCTGACCGCCAACGATTCGGACATATGTGAATCCACGGGGGTGGGCCTTGGCGGCCGAGCTGTCGTTCACGGCGGGCGACCTGGCGCGGATGCGCTTCGCGGTCTCCCCGATGTGGGAGGTCGGCCCGAGCCTGCGGCTGCTGCGCTCGGGCCTCGCCCACCCCGTCCACCGGCCCTGGGTGGAGCAGGTGCGCCCCCGGCTGGCGGCGCTCGGCCCGGCGTACGCGCTGCTGGCCGAGCTCGTCCCGCCCGCCGGGTACGTGCCGGACTTCATCAACCCGGCCCCGGCCGGGCCCGCCCCCGCCCTGGCGGAGGAACTGGCGGCGATCCGGGCCACCCCGGTCGAGCGGGTCCGCCGCGACCTCGACCGGCTGCGGGACGGCGGGGGCCGGCTGGGCCCCCGGCTGCGCGCCCTGTACGGCGACCCGGCGGGCGGCCTGGGCCGGCTCACCGAGGCCGTCGAGGCGTACTGGGAGCTCGCGCTCGCCCCGTACTGGGCGCGGATCCGGGCCGTCCTGGACGCGGACGTGCTGCACCGCGCCCGACAGGCCGCCGAGCACGGCTCGGCACGGGTGCTGAACGACCTGCACGCCGAACTCCGCTGGACGGAGGACACCCTGCGGCTGCGCCACCGCACCCGCCCGCTGCCGGGCCGCACGGCCGGGGCGGGTCTGCTGCTGATCCCGTCCGCCTTCACCGGACCGGCGCTCTACACCCGCCTCGCCCCGCCGGACCCGCTCCAGCTCGCCTACCCGGCGCGCGGGATCGGCAGCCTTTGGGCGACCGCGCCGGCGGCCGGCACCGAGGCCCTGGCCGCCGTCCTCGGCCGCTCCCGCACCCGGCTGCTGACCGAGCTGGCGGCCCCGGCCTCGACGACCGAACTCGCGCGGCGGACCGGGCTGTCGCCCGCGGCGGTGTCCCGGTACCTGACGGCCCTGCGGGACGCCCGTCTGGTCACCGCCCACCGCGCCGGACGGTCGGTACTGTACGCGCGGACGGCGTCGGCGGAGGTCCTGCTGGCGCCCTTGGGGGCGGGGTGACGGCGCGCTCCCCGGAGACCGCGGGGTCACCCGGGTGTCCGGTGTCGGGGCGGCGGATCCGCCCCGACCGCCGTAGCGTGCGGGGCATGACACCGATGCGGCACCCGCGGTACGTCCTGCCCCCTCGCCGTCGCCGGACCGGCCTCCTCGCCGGGCTGCTCGGCGCCGCCCTCGGCGCGATCACGCTCACCGGGGCGCCCGGCGATCGGCGGCGAGAGGTACCCGACCGACACCACACCGGTCAGGTAGGCGAGCACGGTCGCGAT